>CALCCB010000037.1 GCA_937899625.1 uncultured Bacteroidota bacterium | reverse complement strand
GGTAAAACAATTTGGAACTTGTCTATTACGTACTTATCGTCTGGCAATATCAGCAACAGGTGAATACACAGCTTTTCATGGAGGAACAGTTGCTCAAGCTGCTGCCGCTCAAGTAACCACTATGAACAGGGTGAATGGGGTGTATGAGAAAGATATGGCTATTACCATGGTGATCATTGCGAACAATAACAATATCATTTATACAAATGCCGGTTCAGATCCTTTTACAAATGGTACACCTGGGACGATGATCAATCAGAACCAGACCAACACGGATGCTGTCATTGGTTCGGCAAACTACGATATAGGCCATGTATTTGGTACGAACTCTGGAGGTTTGGCTGGATTGGGTGTTGTTTGTACAGGAGGTCAGAAAGCAAGAGGTGTGACTGGTAGTTCAGCTCCCGTTGGCGACCCTTTTGATATAGATTATGTAGCGCATGAGATGGGACATCAGTTTGGAGCAAATCATACTCAAAACAATAACTGTAACAGAAATGGGGCAACTGCAGTTGAACCAGGATCTGCAAGCACGATCATGGGGTATGCAGGTATTTGTGCACCTAACGTACAAAATAATTCAGATGATCATTTCTCTGGAAAAAGTTTACAGGAAATTGATGTTGAAATCATGAGTGCAGGGCATACTTGCGAACAGATTACGGCCTTAGCTAATTCTGCTCCGATCATTTTAAGCACAAATGGAAACGTTTCAGTGCCTGCCAATACACCTTTTGCACTAACGGCAGTTGTAAACGATGCAGATGGAGATCCGGTAACTTATAACTGGGAACAAATGGATAATCAGGTGTCTACTCAACCACCTGTGGCAACATCGACAGGTGGACCTAATTTTAGAAGTAATCCTTCTTCAACAAGTCCGACCAGATATTTCCCGAGTTTGGCTTCTCTAGCTGCTGGAGGTCCTTATACATGGGAGGTAGTTCCATCGGTTTCAAGAACCATGAACTTCAGAGTTACCGTAAGAGACAATGCACCTGGAGCTGGTGGATGTAATGATCACGAGGATGTTACGGTTAGTACTGTGGCTACAGCGGGCCCTTTTGTAGTGAATTATCCTTCTGCAACTGGAATTACCTGGACTGGTTTAACAACTGAAACGGTTACTTGGAGTGTTGCAAATACGAATCTTGCACCTATTTCATGTGCTAATGTTGACATCTTATTGTCTACAGATGGAGGATTGACTTATCCAACGGTTCTGGCATCAAACGTACCTAACGACGGTTCACAGGTGGTAACAGTTCCAAATACTCCATCTACAACTTGTAGAGTAATGGTCATCTGTTCAAATGGAACATTTTTCGATATTTCGAATAACAATTTCACCATTGTTGCTTCTACATTTGACTATACGCTTACGGCAGCAAATAGCTCCGTAAGTATTTGTCAACCAACGAATGCTCAATTCACGTTAAATGTTGGACAGGTTGGAGGTTATACTGATCCAGTTACATTAAGTGTTTCAGGTGTTCCTGCTGGAGCTACATCTGGTTTTTCAGTAAATCCAGTAACTCCTGTTGGGTCATCTGTATTAACTATCTCAAATACAAATTTGGCAACACCGGGTACGTATACATTAACAGTTACTGGTACTAGTGCTTCGGGAACTAAAACCATAACTTTAACTTTAACTATAAGCGCAGGTGCCCCATCAGCCATAACACTCTCAACACCGGCAAATGGAGCGACAGGAGTATCAATTCCTACTGATTTTACATGGGTGGCCTCGTCTGACCCAGGTGTTACTTATGACATTGATATTTCGACCGATCCAGGATTTGCGAGTTTTGCGGATCAGCAAACTGGACTTACGGCAGCGAATTATACTTCACCATCTTTAAGTACTACAACTACTTATTATTGGAGAGTTAGAGCAGTTTCTGGATGTGGAAGCTCTGCATGGTCTACAACTTTCAGTTTTACATCGAACTCTTGTATGTTGTATTCAGCTACAGATGTGCCAATTGCAATCTCTGCTTCCGGCGCTCCGACAATTACTTCCACGATCGTAGTTCCAACAGGAGGAACGATCAATGATGTCAATGTGATCGATTTGAATGGTACACACACGTGGATTTCAGATCTTGTCATTTCACTCACCTCTCCCGGAGGTACGACTGTTATCCTGATGAATAATGTGTGTAATAATCAGGATAATTTCAATTTGAATTATGATGATGCAGCGGCTAGTGCCACCGTTCCTTGTCCTCCAGTTGGTGGAGGTACATATATACCAAATCAGTTATTATCTGCATTTAATGGAGAAGACGCAGCTGGAACATGGACATTGACTGTACTTGATGAATTTAATCAAGATGGTGGTTCATTAAATGGATGGTCATTACAGCTTTGTGTTACTCCTGTAGTAGTTTGTAATACACCGGATTCACCAACAGTAACTGCACCAGCGGGTAGCTATTGTGAAGGTGATGTTGTGACATTATCCATTGCAGGTAACCTTAATGATGCAGATGCATGGTACATTTATGAAGGCTCATGCGGTGGTACGTTGGTGGGGTTTACTGCAACAAGTACATTCGATGTTACTCCATCAGCTCCGGGAACAGTATATTACATTAGAGCAGAGGATGCTTCGACTTGTGTAAACGAAACAACGGCGACTTGTTCTCAGTTGACGGTTTCTGTAAATGCAACACCTGCTGATCCGGTAGTTTCAGTTTCTAATAACTGTGGAAATTCGGTGTTAACTGCAACAGGTTCTGGTTTGACTTGGTCCACGGCTGAAACAACTTCAAGTATTACTGTGACAACTGCAGGAACATATACTGTTTCTTCTACAGTTAGTGGTTGTTCAAGCGGTATTGCTTCTGGAATTGCAGCTCCATTGACGGTTCCTACCATATCGAGTGGAACTTTAACAAACCCTTCGACATGTGCAACACCAACAGGTTCAATCGTAGTGAATGGTTCAGGTACAGGAACTGTTAGTTGGACAGGAGCAGCCTCAGGTAATGCTACGGGAGTGAATCTTCCATACACCATACCGAATCTAGTAGCTGGTTCATACTCCATAACATTTAACAATGGATGTTCTTCTAATACGATTACGGCTTCACTGGTTGATCCAGGAGCTCCGTCGGCACCCACAACATCTGCAGTCAATGATTGTGGAATCTCGACCCTTACAGCTAATGGTACTGGATTAGTGTGGTCAACAGGAGAAACTACATCTTCTATTACTGTAACTTCAGCAGGGACTTATACTGTTACTCAAAACGTAGCCGGTTGTACTTCTTCAGCAGCCACTGTAACAGCTAGCCCAATTTCTGGGGCAACGATTACAGTTGGAACGCAAAATGATCCATCTTCTTGTACATCGACTGATGGTACTGCTGTAATAAGTGGAGCCGGAACTGGTGATCTTACGTGGTCAGGAGCGAGCTCAGGTTCTGCAATGTCTGTGAATTTGCCTTATACGGTAACAGGATTAGCGGCAGGAACAACCAACTTCATTTTTGATGATGGTTGCCCTTCTAATCAAATTTCTGTTTCTCTGACTGCTCCGAATGCACCAACAGCACCTGTAGTGACTGTTCAAGATTTATGTGGTTACTCAGTGTTAACAGCAACAGGGTCTAATCTTAATTGGTCTACAGGTGAGACAACTTCGTCCATTACAGTTACTACGGCAAGTACATTCTACGTATCGCAGGGAGCTACGGGTTGTGTGAGCCCTGTCTCTCCGGCTCAATCGTCTCCATTGGTGATCCCAACGGTTTCTCTTGCTCCACTTTCTGACGTTTGTGTCAATACTCCAGCCTTTGCATTATCAGGAGGTAGCCCGGCGGGTGGTCAGTACAGTGGAACAGGTGTTTCAGCGAACATGTTCGATCCTTCGGTTTCGGGTTATGGTACATTCTTGATTACCTACACATACACTGATGTGAATACATGTAGTGCGAGCTCTCAACAAACAATTACCGTTGGATGCGCTGATCTTGATGAAATTGGTGATTCATACTTGACATTGTATCCAAATCCTGCAATCAACATGGTAAGCATTGAAGTATCCAATGACTTGATCAAAGAAATTGAAATGTATGATGCAGCGGGTAGGTTAGTTAAGAAGTATAGTGGTGTGAATGCCGAAGTGATCGATCTTGAGATCACAGATATTGCTGCCGGTTCTTATACTGTAAATGTGATCGCAGAGCAACATACCTTTAAACAACGATTTATTATCGGTCAATAATAGAAAGAGGTGGTGATTCCACCTCTTTTTTTATTCTTTACTTTTGCATTCACATTGGTC
>CALCCB010000036.1 GCA_937899625.1 uncultured Bacteroidota bacterium | reverse complement strand
GCGCTCTACCCCTGATCTACACCGGCCTGTTCTTTCAAAATTGAGCGGGAGACGAGATTCGAACTCGCGACCCTCAGCTTGGAAGGCTGACGCTCTACCAACTGAGCTACTCCCGCTTAAAAAATAATAAATCCGCTGTGGGGAGAGCAGGATTCGAACCTGCGAAGGTATACACCAACAGATTTACAGTCTGTCCTCGTTGGCCGCTTGAGTATCTCCCCAACATTCCTGAGCCGGTGGAGGGATTCGAACCCCCGACCAGCTGATTACAAATCAGCTGCTCTGGCCAACTGAGCTACACCGGCGGTGTTGGTAACAATTATAATATTGAAAGAACGTAATGTGTTTCTCCCGTTTTGGGTTTGCAAATGTATGAAAGAAATCTTTTAATGCAAGAGAAAATTTTAATTTTTTTAAAAAAAATAAAGCGCCCCAAAAGAGCGCTTTACTATATAATTGAAAATGTTGTGCTTATGCAACCTTTTCTTTATGCTTTTTTACCTGCTTTCTTAGTGCCTCAACAACAAGGTCGGTCGCTTCCTCAAAAGAATCACATTGTTTTTTAGCGAACAACTCTTTGCCAGGGATGTGCACCTTGATCTCCGAGATCTTATTATCAAACGCTTTTTCTTTGTCTAATCTCAAATAAACCTCTACGGAAATAATATTGTCAAAAAACAGATTTAATTTTCCAACCTTTTCATTGATGAAATCAAGAAGCTTTTGATCAGCCTTGAAATGTACAGATTGCACTTGAATGTTCATGACTTTAATTTTTGTGCCCACGTGGGTGAGCTTGTGAATAAATCTGGTTCAATTTTGCAAACGAATTATGAGTATACACTTGAGTTGCTGAAAGATTAGCATGACCCAAAAGATCCTTTAACGTCTCAAGCCCAGCACCATTATTCAACATATGCGTAGCAAATGTGTGTCTAAGCACGTGCGGACTGGCTTTATCCAAACTCGCTGCCTTACCAAGGTACTTATTTATTCTTCTATAAACAAACTTTGGATATAATTTATTACCATTTTTTAACGTAAATAAATAGCCCTCATTTCCCTCCAAATTCCTCTTTGAAGAATGAAACTCTTTCAGTTCTATGTATAAGGATTTGCTCAATGGAATGATCCTTTCTTTGTTCCTTTTTCCAAGTACCTTTATCCTTTGATCGATCAAGTCGCTTTTTTTTAGCTCGATCAATTCCGATAGACGAATTCCTGTCTGATAGAACAATTCAAACATCAGACGGTCCATCTCATCATCTGTTTCTTGAAATATCTCATCGAGATTATCTTTTTTCAATTCTGATTCCTTTGCAAAGGATGGTAATCTTTTTTCGCTTTTAGGACCGTTTACTTTTATCATGGGATTGACTGAAATATAGCCAGAGCGTTTCATCCATTTAAAAAATGCACGTACAGAGGATAACTTTCTATTTACAGATCTTTTGGAGACTCCAGCTTCTATCAAGATGACAATCCAACTCCTAATAACTGTTGATGGCAAATCCCTTAAGTCCTTTTCTTCTGAAAGTTCCACATCTGTCATGAACTGAGAAAGGTCATTCATATAGGCCGTTACCGTATGCCCCGAATACCGTTTTTCAATGGACAGATATTTTTCGAAATTTTCAAGCATAAAAAAAGGAGTTCATATGAACTCCTTAACGATATTTTTTTCAGAAATGTTACAATTACATTTCAGCTTGCTGCATCTTCTGTCTGTAAGCTGCCTTGATCTTCTGTTGACGCTTAGTGATAGACGGCTTTTCAAACTCCTTACGGTTACGAAGCTCTTTCATAACATTTGTCTTATCGTACTTCTTCTTGTACTTCTTAAGAGCTCTCTCGATGTTTTCTCCTTCTTTTACCGGAATAATTAACATATCTTGGTGTATTTATTTCTTACTAATGGGTTGCAAAGATAAACTTAAAATATTTACAACCAAATGTTATTTTAAAATTTCTCTTGAAATTACCAATTTCTGTATTTCAGAGGTTCCTTCACCAACTGTCATCAGTCGTGCATCTCTTAAGAACTTCTCGGCAGGATACTCTTTCGTGTATCCATACCCTCCCATGATCTGCATCGCTTCATTCCCACAATAAACAGAAACCTCACTTGAATAATACTTGGCATAGGCCCCTTCCTTTGTTACTGGCTGATGATTATTCTTTCTGTAAGCTGCCTGGAAAGTCAACAGCTCAGCTGCTTCCACTTTGGTAGCCATGTCTGCAAGTTTAAACCCAATCGCCTGAAAGTTTGCGATCGGCTGTCCGAATTGTTCTCTTTCTTTTGCATACTTCACTGCAGCTTCATAAGCTCCACGAGCAACACCACAGCTTAATGCAGCGATTGAAATTCTTCCGCCGTCCAACACTTTCATAGCTTGTTTGAATCCTTGCCCAACTTCACCGATCACCTGACTTTCGTGAACGCGAACATTATCAAAGATCAATTCTGCCGTCTCACTTGCTCTAACACCAAACTTATCTTTGATCTTTACAGCAGAAAATCCAGGAGTCCCTTTTTCGATGATGAAAGCTGTAATACCATTGCTATCTAAAAGTTCACCTGTTCTTACCAAAACAACAGCAACATCCCCTGACAGGCCATGTGTAATCCAGTTTTTAGCACCATTGATCACCCAATGCTCTCCATCCTTAACCGCTGTGGTTTTCATTCGCATAGCGTCAGAACCCGTATTCGGCTCTGTCAATCCCCATGCACCAATCCATTCTCCACTTGCAAGCTTTGGAAGATACTTCTTCTTTTGTTCTTCATTTCCGTGATAATAGATATGGCCAGTACAAAGTGAATTGTGAGCAGCAACACTCAATCCAACTCCACCACATACTCTACCCAACTCCATTAACGCCGTCGCATACTCGAAATAACCAAATCCTGAACCTCCATATTCCTCAGGCACATAGATGCCAAGTAGCCCGAGTTCCCCCATCTTTTTCATTGTATCAACAGGAAAATACTCTTCAGAATCCCATTTCATCATATTCGGGCGGATCTCTTTTTCAGCGAAATCCCTTACCATCTGAGAGATCATTTGCTGATTCTCATTTACTTCAAAGTTCATAAAGTTGGATTTAATAGGCGACTAAATTAGTAATATTGTCGGAATAGGATTTCAATTTTTCTTCGCCATTTAAGAAATCCAGCGATACCAGAAAATCAAATCCAACAACTCTGCCTCCGCATTTTGAAATCAATTCAGCGGCAGCCTGAGCAGAACCACCAGTAGCAAGGAGATCGTCATGGATCAATACTTTTTGTCCCTCCTTTACAGCATCAATATGCATTTCGATCACAGAACTCCCGTATTCCAGATCATACGAATGGCTGATCTTATGATAAGGAAGCTTCCCTTGTTTTCTAATTAACACAAAAGGCACTCCAAGTTTCATTGCTAAAGGATAACCAAAAAGGAAACCACGACTCTCGAGTCCAGCCACTAATTCAATTCCTGAATTTTGATGTTTCTCAACCAAGTGATCCAAAATATCATTTGACAATACAGGGTCGAGCATGATTGTGGAAATGTCTTTAAACACGATTCCCGGTTTCGGGAAATCTTGTACATCTCGGATTGTATTTTCTATTCTTTCAATTAGTGTCATTTCACAAAGATATATACGGTTTTAATTTTGTAAATAATTCTTCATCAATAAGAACTGAACTTTTTATCTCCTCTAAGTTTCGATACCCCCCTTTTTGTTCCCTGATCTTAACTATTGAATTCGCAACGTTCCAAGAAATATATGGATGAGCCGCCAATTCCTCCGAAGTTGCTGAGTTTATATTGATTTTATTAATCAAAGAACCATCAACAGAAATGTGTGGCTCCAGTTTATTGTATAACGTTAGGTCAATCTTTTTTAATTCCATCAACTGTTCAGGAATACTATATCCTTTAAGTTTGCTTCTATAATCTATAATTCTGCCTGCAATGTATTCTCCCACACCTGGCAGCGTAATAAGCTCCTCTTTTGTAGCAGAGTTTATCTCAATCCTTTTTGAAACTGCCTTTTCCTTAGACGAAATAGTTTCAGTCGCTCCTGCACTTTGATAGATCACAGAATCTTTGATCAGTTCAAACAATTCTTGCGGAATAACATAGATCTTCTTTAAGTAAGACTCGCTTCTAACACCATTCTTAACCATTCGACAGACAACTTCAGACTGTTTTCTGGATAACCCGAGATCCATCCATTCATTGATTGAATATTTTTCAGGGTAAAATCTGGAAACAGGCGTTTTGAAACGTTTCCCCGGTCTCTTCTTTACAATCGACCGGACATCTGTTTTTCTTTTATCCAACTGAGATAGATGACCTTCAGAAATTTTAGTGATCTCTATTTGTGGTATCTCATCCTTCAAGAATATTCTTGGAAGAATAGCAACTACGACAATCAAACCCAAAAGCAGGAACAATCCCTTTTTCGTGTTTACTGAGAGCATTTGTCTGAATTTATTCTGAAATTATCTTGAAACGTCGTCGTTCTCAGAAAAGGAATCAGGTTCAGAATTTGGCGGTGTTCTTAGCACTTTCATGAAAAAATAAACCATAAAAAATGTCACAATACCTTGCGTCAACACCATAGTAATTAGGGCCGTAGTATTCATATTTAAGCTAATTTATTTTTACCGGCCTTGTATACTAAAATACAAATACCTATGAATAATGATAAAAGAAGTAATCTTCCAAATGTAATGTAGAATGATCTGTTCGTGAATTCACCCATTACAAGCGTATCTCCAAGTTTAATCTCATCTCCAGCATTTACCTTCAATTCACACGTCGTTGGAAAAGAGTAGGTTTTTAAAGGCGCAAGAGAATCTTCGATGAACGAATAATCTTTTCCAAGATTTTCGAGAAGTTCTCTTTTCGTTGTTGGACGAGCAACCCCCAGTTCGTTAACATAGAAAGTTTGATGAGTACTTACCTCAATATTGATCATGTCCACACCGTCTACTTTAGAAGTATCTATAGCTGTAATCAATCCCTCTTCCCTGTCAAACTCTCTATGATCGGAGAACCATTCTTTATTGGCCTTAATATCACTATTCGTTACTTTTGAAAGCACACTGCCATCATCCAGCTCCCAACCATTATTAAATGCTCCAATCCAGTCGTTGTTTTTAGGAGTAATAAAGGCGCCAATGAAAACTGCCAAAAGAATCACAGGAGTTACATATTTAATAATCGGCTTGTATATGGAAGGTAATTTGATATCCGATCCGGAATTTATTTCATCCCACCCTTTTGTCATTCCAAATATCCAAGCGAATAAGATCACTTCAGCCAATGCAAATACGACAAGTGAAACAGTCCCTGCCCAATAATCATATTCATCAAATACTCCCTCATTGAAAAACAAGACAGTTGGTAATCCTAAAATCAGGGTAATCAATCCAAATGACCAAGCTCCTTTTTTCTGACTCCATTTGAATTCATCCTTCATGAACCCCATCCATGGTGTACCCATAGCAAGTGATGATGTTATTCCTGCAAAGAACAGTAGACCAAACCAGAAGACTCCTGCTAGAGTACCAATGATGTCTCCCCACTTCTCAAATAAATAAGGCATTGTTTGGAAAGCCATTCCAAATCCTGCATTATTGATCACCCAATCCAAACCAAGATATCCAGCTGCAATTGGTATAACTATCAATGATCCTAAAACCACTTCCACAAACTCATTCGTAAAGCCAGCTGACAATGAATTCAAGGCCACATCTTCTTTCTTTCTTAAATAAGAGGCGTAACAATGTATTGTACCCATCCCTAAGGAAAGTGTAAAGAAAATTTGTCCCGCCGCAGCCAACCACACTTTAGGATCTGCCAACGAAGAAAACTGAGGTGTCCACAAGAAGTTTATTCCGTCAAAGGCATTGGCATCTGGCACCGCTTCAGAAGCACCTGAAGTCCCTAAAGTCAGCCCGCGCACTGCTAGAAATGCTCCAAAGATTAAAAGCATAGGAACCCCTATCTTTGCAACTTTCTCAACTCCTTCCAAACCTTTTGACAGAATCCATGTATTCAGCGCCAAGCAGAGCACATAAAAAATCACGGATTCATAGGGAATTCCAGTTGTACTAACACCTACAGTCGTGTAGTCCCCAAAAAAAGCACCTACTTGATCTTGGGTCATTCCATCAAAGGTTCCTGCCACAGAATGATATACATAGGACATTGTCCATGATTCAATATAACAGTAATATGCTGCAACTGCAATATTTGTAAAAATCCCAAACACACCTATGTACTTCCATATTTTCCTTTTATTCATTGAGTCGAAAATAAAAGGTGTGGAATGATTACCTAAATTTCCGCCATAACGTCCACTCGACCATTCAATCCATAATAGGGGAATACCCATTAATAAAAAGCAAACGATATATGGTATCATGAAGGCACCACCACCATTTTGGACTGCCTGCACGGGGAATC
>CALCCB010000035.1 GCA_937899625.1 uncultured Bacteroidota bacterium | reverse complement strand
TAGTTGGCGCATTAGCCGGTACATGGAAAGTCAGTGGGGTTATTCCTGCTATGGTATATTATGGTATTAATTTTATTGACCCATCTGTTTTTTTACCATTAACCCTTGTAATTACCGCTATTGTTTCATTGACTGCAGGAAGCTCTTATATAACTTCCGCAACAATTGGAGTAGCACTAATCTCTGTGGGTAATGCCTTCAATATTCCTCCCAGTATGACAGCTGGGGCCGTAATTTCTGGAGCTTATTTTGGAGATAAGATGTCACCACTTTCTGATACAACAAATCTTGCTCCGGCTATGGCAGGAACAGATCTGTTCACACATATCCGATATATGGCCCTAACAACGATACCTACCATTTCGATCACACTGATCATTTTCCTTATCATGGGTTTTTCCATTGAAACCACTCCACAGGAAGGTGGTGTTGGTGAATTGTTGAAGGCACTTGAAGGTAGATTTTACATTTCTCCTATTTTATTTTTAGTTCCTGCATTGGTTATTTTCATGATCGTTAAAAAAGTGGATGCTTTACCCGCTTTGTTGATTGGTTCACTTTTAGGAGGGGTTGCGGCAATAATTGCACAACCCGATGTGATTAAAGAGATATCAGGAGTGAAAGACGATTATGCTAAAGCTTCCTATATGGCACTTTTGAATGCAATGGGATCAAGTGTGAGTGTGGTGACTTCGAATGAAAGTATCAATGAATTGCTTTCCACAAAGGGAATGTCCGGAATGCTAAATACCATCTGGTTGATCGTTTGCGCCATGTGTTTTGGAGGAGTTATGGAAGCTTGTGGGTTATTACATAAGATAACAACACAGGTTGTTAAGCTTGCTAAAACAACAGGATCATTGATCGCAACGACGGCTGGGACTTGTGTATTTTTAAATGCCACTGCATCGGATCAGTATCTAGCGATTGTCGTTCCGGGAAGAATGTTTGCTGAAACATACAGCGAAAGAGGCCTAAAACCTGAAAACCTTAGCCGAACTCTTGAAGATTCAGGCACTGTTACATCAGTTTTATTTCCTTGGAATACCTGTGGTGCTACTCAAGCATCAGTTCTAGGTGTGGCAACAGGCTCATATTGGATGTATTGCTTTTTCAATATTTTGAGTCCAATCATGACCATGATCTTTGGTTTTTTGAATATAAAAATCGCTAAGAAAAGAGCATCACATTCTGCCTGAATTGAGGTCGAAAAGTCGTAACTTTGCACTCCCAAAACAATAAACAATGTTTGAAAATCTTACGGACAAATTTGAAAAAGCCTTTAAATTACTAAAAGGGCAAGGTCAGATCACGGAGATCAATGTCGCAGAGACATTGAAAGAAGTTCGTCGCGCATTACTTGATGCCGATGTTAACTTTAAAACAGCAAAGGATTTTACCAATACTGTAAAAGAAAAAGCGCTTGGTAGAGATGTGTTGAAGGCTGTGTCTCCAGGACAGTTGATGATCAAGATCTGTCACGAGGAATTGGTTGAGTTGATGGGAGGAAATGAGTCCGAGATCAACATCAAAGGAAATCCTGGTATCATTTTGATGTCGGGTCTTCAAGGTTCTGGTAAGACAACCTTCACCGGGAAGCTTGGAAACTATTTAACGAAGAAAAAAGGGAAAAAAGTTCTTTTGGTAGCATGTGACGTTTACCGTCCTGCTGCGATCGATCAGTTGCATGTTTTGGGAGAGCAATTGGACATCGAAGTTTATTCCAATAAAGAAGAAAAGAATCCTGTAGCGATAGCGACTGCAGCTATTCAATATGCGAAAAGTAAAGGGTTCAACGTTGTTATCGTCGATACCGCTGGACGACTTGCTATTGATGAAGCGATGATGGACGAGATCGCGAAAGTGAAGCAAGCGATCGAACCTACAGAGACCCTATTTGTGGTTGACTCGATGACAGGTCAGGATGCCGTGAATACGGCCAAAGCATTTAACGATAAGATCAATTTCGACGGTGTTGTTTTGACGAAGCTGGATGGTGACACACGAGGTGGTGCCGCCTTATCGATCAAGGCTGTTGTTGACAAACCAATAAAATTTGTCGGTACAGGAGAGAAGATGGATGCACTGGATGTATTCTATCCGAAAAGAATGGCCGACAGGATCCTTGGTATGGGTGATGTTGTTTCCCTTGTTGAAAGAGCTCAGGAGCAGTTCGATGAGGAAGAGGCACGCAAATTACAGAAGAAGATCCAGAAAGATCAATTTGACCTGAACGATTTCTTAGGACAGCTGCAGCAGATCAAGAAAATGGGTAACGTTAAAGATCTCATGGGAATGATCCCTGGTATGGGTAAGGCAGTAAAAGATGTAGATATTCCCGACGATGCTTTCAAACATGTTGAGGCAATTATCCTTTCAATGACACCTAGAGAAAGAGCCAACCCTAGTTTATTAAACGGTCAACGAAAAAACAGAATCGCGAAGGGTAGTGGTACAAACCTTCAGGAGGTCAACAAATTGTTGAAGCAATTTGAAGACACCAAAAAGATGATGAAGATGATGAGCAATCCCAAGAACATGATGAGCATGATGAAGCAAATGAAAGGGATGGGCGGCGGAATGCCTGGAATGTAATCAATAGAGTTTTTGTCTTTTGATCAGGTATTGAAGTAACACTTGATCATATCCCTTATTGATGTCGACTGGCATAAAGTCAATGCCGTAATTAATACACTTTCGCTTAATAGACTGAAAGTAATTGTCAATTGACTTTACATAGTTTTCTTTGATCTCCGCTGGTTGAAGTTTCAATTTTTCACCGGTTTCCATATCGATCAATGTGTAGGGCCTGTTCTCAAGATCAAAATCAACTTCAGATTTTTTATCAACGATATGGAACATGATCACCTCATGCTTATTGTGCTTCAAATGTTGAATGGCATTCATCAGATCATCCACTCGATCCGGATCATCGAGTAAATCCGAAAAAATAATGACCAAACTTCTTCTGTGTGAAAGCTCAGCAATGTCGTGTATTGCTTGAATTGCATTCGTATCCTTTTGAAGGTCTTCAGAATAATTGATCAATCGTTTCTCTAGCTCGCTATATAGGTATCGATGATGTGCAAAGGAAGATTTGGCGGGTGTATGGAGCTCTAATTTATCGGCAAAAAGAGAAATTCCCACTGCGTCTCGTTGTTTTTTTAGCATCTCGATCAACGAAGCTCCTGCATAGATCGAATATTCGAATTTTGTGATGTCACCATCTTTAGGGAAATACATGGATCCACTGCAATCTACTACGATCTGGCAACGAAGATTGGTTTCTTCTTCATATTTTTTAGTGAACAGCTTTTCACTTCGAGCGTAAAGCTTCCAGTCAATATGTCTGGTTGATTCGCCTTTATTGTATAAACGATGTTCAGCAAATTCGACGGAGAAACCATGAAATGGACTCTTATGCATTCCGGTAATGAATCCTTCGACAACCTGTTTTGCAAGGATCTCAAGGTTTCCGAACTGCGCTAGTTTGAGTCTGTCAATGGATTTTTCCATGAGTTAAAAATAGTCAATTTATCGCTTTTTCAGAACAGTATTACTGATCACACCGATAAGGATTAATCCGATTCCAAAGTAAACTACCCAGGACAATCGCTCATCGAAAATGCAGAATCCGATGATTGTCGCGTAGATCGCACCCAGATATTGAAATGGTGTGATCAGAGCTGCATCTCCTTCGTGAAGTCCTTTCGTCAAAGTGATCTGCGCGATCTGAGTAAAAATTCCGATGATCAAGAGGAATAACCACTCGATACCTTGTGGCATCGTAAATTCGAACATTGACCAGACAGCCATAACCGGAAGAGAGATCATTGGAAAATAGATCACAATGTTAATTGGAGTATCAGTATTTTTTAAACGAATGATGGAAACATAGGCGATTCCGGAAAACGCAGAAGAAAGAATACCTAATCCTAACCATCGAAGATCAAGTTGTTCGTGCACATCGGTTAGAAAGAGCTCATTTAATCCGATCATGCCAACACCTGCAAAGGCAATCAGAATAAACAGCCATTGAAGTGATTTTACCTTTTCTTTCAGAATGATCATTGCAAAGATCACTGTAAAAACAGGGGCAAGATACTGCACAGTAGAAGCAATCGCAAGAGGTAGGTGATGTATGGTGTAGAAGAAGATGGTTAATGCGATCATTCCGGAAACCCCTCGTATGGTAAGCCATTTTCGGTTCACTCCAAGTAGAGGCAAATTTCTCTTCTTGATGATGTAAAAAGAGATCGTAAATGAGATAATGGATCTGGCTAGAACCAGTTCATGTCCCGGATAATGTTGAATGTTTTCAAAAAGGGATTGTTCGGGGCCTGCACCAAGGATCTTTACGAAGAAGTTCACGACCAGAAAGGAAAGACCTGAGATCAGAATGTAAAGAATACCTTTATTCACGATGTAAATGTACAATGAATCGCGGGCAAGTACGTTAACAAAGGAAAGAAAGTCGTAATAGAGCAACTTTTTTTTACTTTTACGTCAATCTAACGATGAGAAAGCTATTCTTCATATTACTTTCAGCGGTTTCGACTTTTTCCAACGCTCAGCAAATTGAACCGAAACACACGTTCAATATAGAACTTGGTTTACCAAATGGCTTTGTGAATAAACCATTTAAAGACATTATGCAGGGTCTGGTTGCTGTAGCTCCTTATTATCAATATACCTTCAAAAATACGTTGGCTGTTGCTGCCGGAATCAGATACTGTTACTTTGGTGTCAACCAATTCAGAGTACCTGAGAAAACGTTGGGAGGAATGCACAGTGCCGGATCCTTTATTAAGATTTCCAGCGAGAAATTCCATACAGATAGATTTTCAACGGACATGGGAGTAAAGTTTGGTTATACTCAAAATTACTTTGTTACAAATAAGCCTTTGGATACGATCTCTACTGCAAAAATTACCCGACAGGTCAATGCAGTGCTTATCGAGCCAACTATTCGTCTGGCTTTGGTTGCAGACGATCAGGTTTCGTATAGTTTAATCGTTGGATACGCATTTCAAGGATTCAAATTTGGTCATGAAATGATCGGTTTTGAGACGATGATGGGGTATTCTGAGTCAGATTATAATAAAACCACTTCCTTCTTGACTGTTGGTTTTGGATTTACCTATTATTTCAAAGAAAGAAATTGATGAGCTGGATCATTCGCGAATTGCGAATTGAAGATAACCGGGCAATTGCCTTGGTTATTCGAAAATCACTGGAAGAGCACGGTGTGGCCAGACCGGGAACCGTATACACTGATCCAACTACGGATGATCTTTTTAAATTATTTCAAACTCAAGGCAGTGCCTATTTTATCGCGGAAGAGAGTGGTGAGATCCTTGGTGGGTGTGGTGTTTATCCTACAGTTGGGCTACCGTCCGAGTGTGGAGAATTGGTCAAGTTGTACGTGTCTTCAGATGCGAGAGGCAAGGGTATAGGACAAGCATTAATGGAGCGTAGCGCTCAAGCTGCTCGAGAACTTGGATATCAGCAATTGTATTTGGAAACTTTACCTGAATTGGCCAAAGCAGTTTCACTTTATGAAAGATCTGGATATATTAACCTCGATAAACCTTTAGGCGAATCCGGTCATTTTGCTTGTACGATCTGGATGATAAAAGATCTGAAGTAGCTATGCTACTGCATGAATAAATACATGAGCATGTTGGCTCCCATTTTTAAAGCTTCCTGTCGTTTATTTTCAGGATCGTTGTGAACTTCTGGATCTTCCCAACCGTCACCTAGGTCTGTCTCAAAAGTATATAGACAAACAAGTCTTCCTTCGATAATTATTCCGAAAGCCTGTGGACGTTTATCGTCATGTTCATGGATCTTTGGAAGACCATTGAAATCATATTTCTGATGAAAGATCGGATGGTCTGAAGGTAATTCTATCAGATCATTGTTAGGGAAAACTTTTTTGATCTCTACTCTGATGAACTGATCCATTCCATAATTGTCATCAATGTGCAAAAATCCACCTCCCATCAAATAGGTTCTAAGGTTTTCAGCTTCAGTGGCATTAAAAACAACATTCCCGTGTCCTGTCATGTGTACAAAAGGATACATGAAGATATCTTTACTTCCCGCTTCAACATAAGGTACGTCCTTGGAAATAGTAGTACCTAAGTTTTTATTGCAGAAACTTACCAGATTCGGGACTGACGTGGGGTTTGCGTAGTAATCACCCCCCCCGGAATATTTAAGCACTGCAACCTGAAGGTTCTGAGAAAAACAGAAAGAAGATGAAGTAATTACGATGATGAAGAGAAGTAGTCTCATTGTTTCTGTTGTTTGATCAAAGCTTCCATACAAGCGTAAAGGCCAGCTGTTTCTGTTCTAAGACGATTGTCTCCTAAAGTTATGGGTTTATATCCATTCTCCAAAGCCAAATGAATTTCTTCCTCAGAGAAATCACCTTCAGGACCGATAAGTATTGCTTCTTTTCCTGAAAATGACGAATTCAAAAGATTCACTTTTTCGTTTTCTCTGCAATGAGCAATAAATCCGTCAGGATTAGAGCGAATAAAGGATTTAAGATCTGTTAATTCAGAAAGTTCTGGTAAAAACCATCGTTGCGATTGTTTCATTGCAGCGATCAATACTTTTTGAATTCGTTCAGTTTTGACCTGTCTTCTTTCGCTATTTGAACACAAGGTCAAAGAAATCCTTGTGATTCCCAGTTCAGTGGCTTTTTCAGCAAACCACTCAATACGGTCCATGTTTTTAGTGGGAGCTATAGCGATATGTATTTGTGGAAGATCAGCTGAGTTATGTTCGTGTGAAAGTACTTCCAGCTGACACTTTTTAGCATGGGCGACAATGATCTTGCATGCAAAGCGATCTCCTTTTCCATTTAACAAAAACAATTCATCACCAACATTCATTCTAAGCACTCTACACGCGTGTCCTGATTCTTCTTCATTCAGAATGAAAGTCGCATTATTTGGGGTAATAGAGGGGTCGTAGAATATTTTCATCAGTGCATCAAACGATAGATCATTTCCTTCATCAATTCACTCTCATTGGTTCCTGCAGTACCAACTCCTTTTGATTTAAGGTCGTATTCATGCAGGATCTGCATATTTGCAGCTATTTTTTTAGGATTATAGATCTTACTTGAACTCAATAACTCGCCTGCGACAAAAGGATGAACTTTCAGCGCGCTTGCAATTGCTTCCTTTGATTTATTTTGAAGGAAATGGATCCTCATCAATTGAGAAAAGAATTTGAATAATGTTGGGACCACCATAACCAATGGAGCGGCCTTGGGATTGTGTTCAAAATATTTCACGATCCTGAAAGCTTTCGGGACATCATATATACCGAGAGAATTCGTCAATTCAAAGATGTTGTAATCCTTGCTAATTCCAATATTTTCTTCGATGTGAACCTCGTTGATAGTAGTTCCTTTTTGAATAAGTAATGACAATTTATCTAACTCATTGGCTACCTTTCCAATGTCGGTCCCGAGAAATTCCACCAAAAGCATTGTGGCCTTTGACGAGATCTCATAGCCGTGAGTTTTTACATAGGATCTGATCCAGTCGGTCATTTGATAATCCCGAACTTTGTCTGATTTGTAGACCAAGCCATTGCTTGCAGCTAATTTGATCAGTTTCTTTCTGGAATCAAATGTTTTATGTTTGTAATTGACTACGAAAATGGTGGTATCGGTGGGGTTTTCGAAATATGACTCTAGTTTGTCGATATCTTTCATCTCCTGTGCCTCTCTGAGTACTACCAGTCTTCGGTCAGACATCATGGGGTAGCTCCTGAGATCAGCTACAAGGGATGTAACATCCTGTTCCTTTCCGTAAACGATCGTTTGATTAAAATCGCGCTCATGTTCTTCAAGAACATGATCCAATAACGATTGAGTGATCACATCAATGTAATAGGATTCCTCTCCATGAAGGAAATAGACCTTCTCGAATTTTTTTTGTTTGATATCCTTAAGAACAATGTTGTGGTCCATCGTTTATTTATGTTTTTCCCAGATCTGCACCAGTTCGATCAAAGTTATAACTGCTTTTTCCATGTCCTGAACACTCACATATTCATGCTTCGAGTGGATTCCCATTTCTCCTGTAAACAGGTTAGGGCAGGGCAGTCCCATGAAAGATAATCTTGAGCCATCAGTTCCACCTCTGATGATGGAAGGATTGGGCTCAATTCCAGCATTTTTCATGGCTTGAATGGCATAGTCTGTAACAAATGGAACCGACTGAAGTACTTCCTTCATATTTCGGTACTGTTCTGTAACTTCAAATTCATAGTTCACATTGTATTGCTCAGCAACCATCTTTATGATCGATTCAAGTCGATTTTCATATTCGATCATTTTATCCGTAACATGATCTCTGATAATAAAAGAAACAATTGCTTTTTCTAATCCTCCTTCAATGCTAGTTGGATGCACAAAACCTTCTCTGTCAGAAGTTGTTTCCGGCGACCATTGGTCTTTTGGTAGAGCATTGACAAATTCACTGGCAACCTTGATCGCATTTACCATTTTACCTTTTGCGTATCCCGGGTGGGCGCTTACTCCATGTATGGTCACTTTGACAGCATTCGCTGAAAACGTTTCGTCTTCAATATCTCCTAAAGGACCACCATCAAGCGTGTAACCATAGTCTGCATTTAACTTCTCCATGTCAAGATGTTCAACTCCTCGACCAACTTCTTCATCTGGAGTAAATAGAATCCGGATTGTACCGTGTTTGATGTCAGGGTGAGACATTAATTGTTTTGCTAGATCCATAATAATGGCAACTCCAGCCTTATCGTCAGCGCCCAGTAAAGTGAGTCCACTGGCAGTAATTAGATCATCACCGATCTTTTTATTCAAATAAGGATGTCTTTCTGTTGTAATCACCTGATTAGGATCGTCCGGCAAAACAATCGGTTGTCCGTCGTATTTTCTGTGAACGATGGGTTTTACATTTGTTCCACTACAATCAGGTGCAGTGTCCATATGCGAACAGAAACAAATGGTTGGAATGGAAGAATTGTCTGAGTTTGAAGGTATGGTTGCATATACGTATCCCCATTCATCCATTTCTGCGTCCTCAAGTCCTATTTCTTGCAATTCTTTAACAAGCACTTTCGCAAGATCTTTTTGTTTATCACTTGAAGGAAAGGAAGTTGATACGGGGTCTGCAGTAGTATCAATCTGGACATAGTTTAAAAAACGTTCTTCTACTGTGTGTTGTAAGTTGCGCATCATTTCAATCTTTGAAAACAAAGTTAGCGAAATCCCTTATCTCACGCTATTAATTATTTAATCAACAGTTTTACTTTGCGAAAATATATGAGTTAGAATTGAAATTAGTTGAAACCTTTAAACGCGCTTAATCGTAAATTTTCTCGAACTCTCAAGTTAATAATTTTTATATTGGAGGTTATTATAATATTAATGTTTAAACAAAAACAATGAAATATTTTTTAGTTCTACTGGTTTCAATTGCTTCCCTTTCTGTTAAAGCTCAGATTTGGGATTTTGATGGGGTTAATAAGATGAACGGGACAGTTAACTCAGAAGCAGAGGAAAGCATGCCAGTGTTTTCACCGGATAGTTCCGTATTATTTTTCATCAGATTGTTCGATGAGAAGAACAAAGGTGGTAAATATGATCAGGATATCTGGATGAGTACTCGTCAGGAAGATGGTTCTTATGACCAATGTAAACAATTGAGTTCCCTAAATTCAAAATATAATAATGCAGTCGTTGGGATAAGCAAAGATGGGAATTCGTTATATCTGTTGAATACTTACGATGGTAAAAAGGACCTTGAAAAAGGTATCGCGGTAGCTAAAAAGAAAGGATCTTCCGGATGGGGAACTCCTGAAGAAATAGTAGTCCCAACATTGGACATTGAAGGGGATTTCTATGGATTTCACATCTCACAGGATGAAAAGGTGATGCTGATCTCTTATAATGGTCCAAATACCTATGGTGAGGAAGACATCTATTACAGTTTGAAATCCGAGTCAGGTTGGTCAGCTCCATTAAATATAGGAAATGTAATCAACACTTCTGATTTTGAAATGTCTCCATTCCTTTCCCCTAATATGGATACCTTGTTTTTTGCGTCTAATGGACACGGGGGACTGGGAGATGCAGATATTTTTTATTCGGTTAGAGGGAATAGCTGGACGGATTGGTCTGCCCCTGTAAATTTAGGCTCAAAGATCAACTCTCCAAAATTTGATGCATGTTTCAGTTATTCGGGTAATACTGTTTATTGGGCTTCGAATAGAGATGCTGAACTAAGTGATGTTTGGACAGCATATTTTATTTATCCTCCCCCATTGGTTGTTTCATGTTCTTCTACAAATGCCTCTTTTTATCAAGGTACAGATGGTAGAGTTGATGTAACAGTTGAAGGCGGTGCACAACCATTGAAATTCACATGGTCGAATGGAATGACCAGTGAAGATCTTGTTGGTGTTGGAAAAGGAAGCTATACTGTTATTGTAAATGATTCGTACAGACAAGAAGTAATAGCAACATGTGAGGTGGACGAACCTGCTCCTGTTGAATTTAATCCTGTTACGGTCTCAACATATAAGAATCTTGAATTCATGCACTTTTTCGATTATAACAAGAACAAGTTGTCTGTTAGTAGGGGAGATTTGAAGAAGTTTGTGAAAGAAGTTGAGCAACAATTGAAAGAAGGAAGAGAACGAATTACGATCAATATATACTCATCTGCATCACAAGTGCCAACCAAGACTTATGAGACCAATGAGAAATTAACGCAGATCAGAGCAGAAAATATGAAGTATGATCTTCAAACATACTTTGAAGGGAAAAAAGATATGATCGGGAAAGTGAACATTGTTATTGTTTCGGCGATTGTTGATGGTCCAGCGTATGAAAAAGATGCTGAAGACAAAGGAAAATATAAGCCTTATCAGTTTGTTGGTTTAAAGACTGAATGATAAACGCTAAAACCTTATAAAACAAAAGAAGGCTGTCCAATTGGACAGCCTTCTTTATAATATCAAATCAATTCGATTATCCTACGATCTCGCTATCTGAAAAATGAAATTTCCCTTCAATAGCAGCATTTTCATCAGAGTCAGAACCATGCACCGCATTTCGTCCCTTTGATTCAGCATAATATTTACGAATAGTTCCTTCAGCTGCTTCAGCTGGATCAGTTGCTCCGATCAATGCTCTGAAATCAACAACAGCATTATCTTTCTCAAGGATCGCAGCAACGATAGGACCTGAAGTCATATACTCTACTAATTCTCCATAGAAAGGTCTTTCGCTGTGTACAGCATAGAATTCTTTTGCTTGTGCTTCAGTGAGTTGAGTCAACTTCATCGCTTTGATTGAAAATCCAGCCTGAATGATCATATCCAGGATCTTACCCATGTGACCGTTCTCGATTGCATCCGGCTTAAGCATTGTAAACGTTCTGTTCGTCGCCATTTTATTGTTTTTCTAAAATTTTGCGCAAAGGTAATGGTTTTCTGTTGATCGTGGTGTGCTTTTGTAAATGAATCGAAATAATTGAACTCACAAATAAATTTCATTTCATATTATTGTTAGATTTGTCTAACTTTTGACTAATGGAGGGAATAGTTAAGTTTTTTGAATCGATCGATCCTGTTTTGGCAGCTTTTCTTGCCACAACCTTTACCTGGTTTGCAACTGCTCTTGGGGCCTCACTCGTTTTCTTCTTTAAAAAAATGCATCGAGGAGTTCTTGATGCAATGTTAGGCTTTACTGGAGGTGTAATGGTAGCGGCCAGTTTCTGGTCATTGTTAAACCCAAGTATTGAAATGTCTGAAAAGATGTTTCCTTCTGCTCCTTGGATGCCAGCCGCTGTCGGTTTTGCATTGGGAGCATTATTCCTTTTCTTCCTCGATAAAAAACTTCCTCACCTTCACATCAATTTCAAAGAAAACGAAACTGAAGGGGTTAAAACGCAATTTGAAAAAACTACATTATTAGTACTCGCAATAACCTTGCATAATATACCGGAAGGTTTAGCAGTGGGAGTACTTTTTGGAGCTGCGGCCAACGGAATGCCCGATGCTACTATCGCAGGAGCAATAGCTCTCGCCATTGGAATCGGGATTCAGAATTTCCCTGAAGGATTTGCAGTAGCTATGCCGTTAAGGAGGGCAGGAGCGAGTAGATGGAAAAGTTTCTGGTATGGGCAAATGTCTGCTGTCGTTGAACCAATTGCAGGTGTTATTGGAGCCCTGGCGGTAATCTATATGCAACCGATTCTTCCTTTTGCACTGGCATTTGCCGCCGGAGCCATGATCTTTGTTGTCGTTGAAGAAGTAATACCTGAAACACAGAGAGATAAATATACAGATATTGCAGTGCTGGGATTCATGGGTGGATTCTTGGTAATGATGACGCTGGATGTCGCTTTGGGTTAGGGATTTAAAAAATTAATATATTTTTAATCGTTAAAAATTTGGAGGAATAAAAATTACCCTTATCTTTGTATAGGAAAACACAATTTCATAGTTGTAGTTTTTGGGTTTTATAGTTTTAGCATGGTTTAGCGAAAAGAGGAACAAGTCTCAATCAAATTTGTTCCTCTTTTTGTTTTTGGTTCATTCGTTTCTTCTTATCTTCACCTGAATCCAAACCCAAATAATAACCTATGAAAAGTGTCTACCTGCTAATCGTCTTGTTTTTCTTTCTTCAGACAGTAAATGCACAAACACAAGGTATTGCATACACTGCTGTTGGAAAAGGTGTTGCCACTACTTTCGTCACTGATTATCATTCCCTAGGTATTAATTCTTCCGCGTTAGGATGGAAGCCTTCTGTGGAAGGGAAGAAATTCACAGTTGGATCCACAGAGTTTGGGGCAGGAATATATTCTGATTCTATGAGTGTAGATAAACTGAAAAAGCTTTATGGAGCAGTAAGAACTCAGATCTCAAACAACGATTCCGAACCAGCAAACTGGCAGGAACAACAACAGTATGCTGTAGATTATATGAGGTCAGGTCTAACTATGTTTGCTGATTATAACTGGTTGGGATTTTCATACCAGAACGAAAAGTTCG
>CALCCB010000034.1 GCA_937899625.1 uncultured Bacteroidota bacterium | reverse complement strand
CAGCTTCAACAACCTCTTCTACAGTAACTTTTCTCTCTTCAACTGGAATCCCCCAACTAGCAGCTATTTCTACAACTGATCGTTTTGTTACTCCTCTTAAAATAGTGTCCGCATCCTCAGATGGCGTAATCATTTTGCCATCAATCATGAAAATGATATTCATGGTACCTGATTCTTCAATGAACTTATGTTCTTTTCCGTCTGTCCAGATCAATTGATGGAAACCATTTGCCTGACCTAATCTTGCCGGATAAAGAGATGCACCGTAGTTTCCTGCTGTTTTTGCTCTACCCACACCACCTACAGATGCTCTGGTATAGAATTCTTCGATCTTAACGTTTACAGGTTCTGAATAATACGCGCCAACCGGGCACGTAAATATGATAAATTTATAAGTCTCTGATGGCTTAATCCCTACAAATTCGTCTACAGCGAACATAAAAGGCCTGATGTACAACGAAAAACCTTCCTTTGATGGGATCCAGTTTTTATCGATTTCTACCGTTTTTCTAACCAATTCCACAAAGGTGTCTACAGGAATCGTAGGCATACACATTCTTTCACATGACTCCACAAAACGAAGCGCATTCATTTCCGGTCTAAAGATCGTCACTTCATTATCTACCGTTCTATTTGCCTTCATTCCTTCAAAAATGGATTGGCCATAGTGAATCGCAGAGGTTGCAGGGTGCATCGACAAATTACCAAAAGGCATAATTTCTGGCTGCCCCCATTCTCCATTACTGTATTCCATAACCAACATATGATCCGAAAAAACCTTTCCAAATGGCAGGTTGTCCCAATCTACTTCGTTAACACGTGAATTTTGAGTTGGAGTGATCTTAATGTTGATCGTATCTTGTATCATAGCACTAATTGTTACGCGAATATACTCAGATTCCTAAAAACTACCAATTTTGACAAGGTTACTCAGAAATTTATTTCTTTATTTTTGACACACCATTTTTATCATGGAAAAGAGCAGAGAAATCCTAAAAAAGTACTGGGGGTTTGATTCATTCAGACCGATGCAGGAAACCATTGTTGACGACGTCATTTATGGACATGATGTACTTGCGCTTCTACCAACCGGCGGTGGAAAGTCAATTTGCTTCCAGGTCCCTGGAATAGCTCTTGAGGGAGTAGTCGTAGTCATTTCTCCATTGATCGCACTTATGCAAGATCAGGTAAGTTCATTGCAGAAAAGAGGAATTAAAGCGATTGCCATTACTGGAGGAATGTCTGAAAAAGAAATCGATATTGCTATCGACAATGCACGATTTGGAGGTTATAAGTTCTTATACACTTCCCCAGAACGTATCAACTCACGTTTATTTCAAGAACGATTCAAGCTAATGAAAGTAGCATTGATCGTTGTGGATGAAGCTCATTGTATTTCCGAGTGGGGACATGATTTCAGGCCAAGCTTTAGAACAATCGCTCCGTTGAGAACCATCCAACCTAAAGTTCCCGTTTGTGCCGTAACAGCAACGGCTACCGAAAAGGTAAAAGAAGACATTATACTACAGCTACAACTGCAACAACCGAAGATCCACGAGGCAAGTTTTGAAAGAAACAACCTGAGCTATAATGTGATTAAAACTGACAATAAACTACAGGCAATCCTCGATCATTGTAAGAACAATTCTAACCAATGTGGAATTGTGTATTGTCAAACAAGAAGGTCCGTTAAGGAAATTGCTAAATTCTTATATAACAATAAGATATCTACAGGAATCTATCATGGAGGTTTAAATTCAGATCAACGAACTCAGATGCTAAATGACTGGCTTCAGGATCGGATTAAAGTCATGGTCGCAACGAATGCCTTTGGAATGGGTATAGACAAACCAGATGTTCGGTATGTACTGCATTATGAGGTCCCATTCAGTATTGAAGCCTATTTTCAAGAAGCTGGGAGAGCTGGAAGAGACCTTCAATACTCATCGGCAATTGCTTTCTGGAGAGATGCCGATCTTACCGAAATGGAAAATCGACTGATCAGTCAATTCCCATCCATAGATACTATAAAACGAACTTATCTTGCTCTTTGTAATTACCTGAAAATTGCCATAGGATCAGGAAAAGATGAAAGTTATTACCTTGATCTTGATAAGTTTTGCAAAACCTTCAATTTAAATGTTTCAGAAACTTTCAGTAGTCTTAAAATTCTGGAAACCAATAAGAACATAAGTGTCTCCGATGCATTCTCGCATTCCACTAGTTTTATGTTTACTGTAGGTAATAGAGAACTATACAATTTTCAAATATCTAACGAAAAAATAATACCTATTACATCCTTATTATCAAGGTCTTACAATAGTTCATTTGATTCATTCGTAAAAATCAACGAACACCAGATCACTAAACGACTTAATCAGCCAATAAAAACAACAATAGATCAGTTGACATTTCTTGAAAAGAATGGAATCATCTCAATTACATGGTCCAATGATCTCCCTTCTATTACCTTTCTCACAGAACGCTTGCCCGATAACCAATTGACTATCTATCCTGAAGCATACCAGTTTAGAAAAGAACGGGCTCAAGTTAAAATGGATGCAATCTGTACTTTCCTCATCAAGGAGGATTGTAGATCAAAACAGCTTCTTCACTATTTCGGGCAATCCGGAAATGAATGTGGGATTTGTGACATTTGCAAAAAGAACAGCCGAACAAATGACCTTCACCAGGAATCTCTTTTGGACTTTTGCACTCATGGAAAAACTTTATTTCAGATCGAAAACCATTTCACCCAACAATCAAAAGAGATTAAGGAAATGCTTCAAGGCTTACTCAACGCAGGCAAGCTAAGTCGCAACAATGATCTCTTCACAACAATTTGATCATCCCTCAAATCGGGCTCTAAGCTCATGTATATCCTTCTGTAGATCTTGAATTGACTTACTCAAATGCTGGTCATCCATCCTAACCTCAGGCAATTCAGGAGAAATATAATTTACAAACTTCCAGATCTCTAATACATCATTTGCATGAACGAGATAAGGTTTATAGAAAGTATTAGTTGAGCACAATTGAAATGACTGACTGGAATCCAGAAGGTTATGAACTATCTTAAAGACTATTCCTTCATCTTTCGTTACCACAATGCACGGCGTACCTGATCGTATCGTCATCCAGTTTTGGATGTACTCAGCAACGACATAGGATCCTTCTACAACTGGTGGCATAGAATCGCCTGTAATTGGGAAAGATCTGTATTTCTTGTTCTTAGACAGAAAAGGCAGATAAAAGGTTGGCAAGACTTTTAGATAATCTGGATCTGCATAACCTGAAGTATATCCCGCGCTTGCTTTATGAGGAATCAATTCGATCAACTCCTCATCTTGTTGGTCTACCACAGTGGTCAATACCCTCAACTTCTGACCTTTCACATCTTTTAGATCACCCTTATCAAAGGCTTCCCAATCTGATTCAGATAATTTCTCCAAATCTTTTTTAATTAGCTCGTCTAGAGATATTTTAAAGAACTCACCAAAAGAGATTAGAGCCTCTAAATTCGGTTGAGCCACCCCATTTTCATAACCACTGTAAGTAGAACGCGTTAGATTCAAAGCTTGAGCTACTTCTTCCTGAGACTGCTTTAGTCGCTTACGTAACGTCTTCAGATTATTGCCTATGTTCATCTTCTGGATTTTCAACAAACATACATAATGATTAGAATATAAACAATTAAATGTTTAATAATTAATCATTCCTGAATAACGTCAAGCCCTTCCTCTCCGCATAAACCGCAATAAATCTCGCTCCGAAGAAAATAATCTGAGAGGTATAAAATACCCATACCATAACCACTAAAAGAGATCCTGCAATACCTCCATCAGCTGCAAAAAAGAAATTGGTCAAGTAATATCTAATCAATAAATGACCACTAAACAAAAGTAAAGAAGTAACAATAGCCCCGATAAAAGCCAACTTCCATCGCACCACGCCATCATGCACATACCTGAAGATCATCGTAAATATGATCAAATTGGATGTTACTGAAAGCGTTGAATTTGAAAACGTTGAAAAGATCCAATGCCAAACTTGAAGCTCATTCAACCATGAATCACCCAATGAGATCAATACCGTTTGTGCAAAGTAGATCATGATAATAACCAATGTAAAAGCACCAATGAGGGCAATTGAAATCAACCGGAACAATAGTCCTCTGAGAATTTGTTTTTTCGCCCCAACTTTCCGTGGATCAATCCCCATATACGTATTGAGGCTATTTTTCAAAGAAACAAGTATAGCCGTACAAGTGATTAATAACGTTACTAAACCAACAACTTCCATGACCGTATTCCCTTTTTCGAGGTTCATTGTATTCAGAAACTCAAGAATACCCGTCACATCTTTTACCCCTACTTGATTATGCAGTAAGTCAGTTATAATCTCAGTCATTTTGTCCTGACCAATAATTCTACCAAATAATGACAGTGAAATATAAAACAAAGGCACCAATGCAAAAAGCGTATAATATGCTATAGCAGCGCCATGATGCATCCCCCTGACAGCAATAAACGATTTTATTGTCTCCAGAAACAGCCTGGGCCATTCCATTATAGTGATATCACCCTTTTCTTCTGACATATGCTCTTTCAACTGAATTCAATGGTTCCCAGCTTAACAACATCAACGATTCACCATTCTTATCTTCGAAATAATTCTCGTACATCGGACCGGTAAAAGAAGAATACAGAAATTTCAATTCCAGTATCACCTCATCATTTCCCCCTTCAATTGAATATTCATCTGGACGAAAATGAAATCTTTCAGATCCTATCCTGACGGAATTCATTACTCCGAAGATCCTTCCATCTTCAAGACTCTTAGGTTTGTAATAGAAGGAAAGAGGATTTCCAACTCTTACTATTCTACCCTTTTTCATTAAGACTATTCGATCAGAAAGCCCTAAAGTTTCAGAGCCATCGTGAGAGACCAGAAGAACCGTTGTATTTCTAACTCTTCGCAGCTCAAGTAAATAATGAATCAACTTTTTTCGCAAACCTCCATCAAGATGAGAAAAAGGTTCATCCAGAAGGATCATTTCAGGCTCACTTGCCAATACTCTTGCAAGAGCCAAACGTTGTTGCTCACCACCCGAAAGCGTATGCGCTTTTTGTTTTCTCACCTCATCCAGTTCCATTAAGGAGATCAACTCCTCCGTAAATTTATCCCGCTCTGCTCTTGGCAGATACAAGATCTGACCATAAATATTCTCTTCTACAGTATGATATTCATCCAGTTTAAAATCCTGGTTAACCAGACTAATTTCAGGATGCCCCGGAATTAAACTAACCGAAGGTCCTTCAACTTTTTTACCGTTGAACAACACTTCACCTTCTGTTGGATCCAGTGTTCCGGCAATGATCTTCAATAGTGAGGTTTTACCAGCCCCGCTCCTACCGACAACACTTATGATCTCCCCCTTCTTGACTACAAGCTCAACTCCTTTAAGCACTTCTCTGTCATACGACAAACTGACTCCATTGACGCTCAGGATCTTCATTGCAGCTCTTTTGGGAATTCCTTCGAAGCAATATAAACTCCATATATCGGATTCGCATATGGCTCATTGTCCTTGATCCAGATCTTTAGAACCGTATCATCCTTAACCTTTTCTGAAGAATATTCACTCAAAATACTCTCCGACACCGCCAAAATCGTGTCAGGATTTCCTTCCGAAGACAATACGAATAAACAGCAACCTTTGATCGGATAACTAAATTCCGTGCCGTCAGACAAAGAACCCGCAAGAACAAATACGTCGTCTCGCTTCACTGAAAGCTCCTTAAATCCCTTGGTAATTGCAAACTCATCTTCCCAGAGATACTTTCGATTGTCTTCTGTTTCTTTCCCCCGATGCTGCTCATCTGCGAGTTGCTGAGAGAACAGATCATTGATCAGGTACACATGTATGATACACTTCATAGTACAATGTTAATCCAATACTTTGAGCAATCTCAATTTCAAGAAGTCAACTTTTCAAATGTATACTGTGAATTCTATTTATACTTTTGCATGCAATGAGCGAGAACAAAGGAGTCATACAGTTATTCAAACACAAAACAGAATCTGTTAAACGAAATCATCCATGGATTTTTTCCGGAGCAATCCATACTAACACAGAGGATTTGAATGATGGACAGGTTGTCACTGTTACAGACAATAAAGGGAACTTTCTGGCAAGGGGACATTTTCAACATGCAACGATTGCTGTTCGTGTTCTGACTTTTTCAGATCAACCCATTGATCAGGAATTATTTAACAAGAAGATCTCGAATGCTGTTGAACTAAGAAGAAAACTGGATCTGTTTTCTTTAGACAATAATATTTGTCGATTGATCCATGGCGAAGGAGACTCTTTACCAGGATTGATCATTGACTATTACAACGGAGCTGCTGTGATCCAGTGCCATAGTTATGGAATGTACAACTCTTTAACGCTTATTTCGGAAGCACTAAAGAATGCGCTGGGGAATTCACTAAAAGCGATCTATTCCAAATCGAGTGATACATTACCAGGAAGGACAGAAACTGAAGATGGTTACCTCTATGGTGAAGTGGAAACTCCGTTTATCGCTCAGGAACACGGAATCAATTTGAGTATTGATTGGATCAAGGGACAAAAAACAGGATTTTTCGTAGATCAAAGAGAAAACAGAAAACTTCTCGGTAAGTATGCCCATGGTAAAAAGGTCTTGAATACATTTTGCTATTCAGGAGGATTTAGTTTGACTGCACTTCAGAATGGAGCTACCCTTGTTCACTCGCTTGACAGTTCCAAAAAAGCAATTGAGCTAACAGAAACAAATGTGGCATTGAATCAGTTCGAT
>CALCCB010000033.1 GCA_937899625.1 uncultured Bacteroidota bacterium | reverse complement strand
GTCGGGGCGGCAGGATTCGAACCTGCGACCTCCTGGTCCCAAACCAGGCGCGATGACCGGACTACGCTACGCCCCGATCGAGTCGGTTATTTCAACTCTTAAGCTTTTTAACAACAGATCGTTTTCCGTGTTGGGAGTGCAAAAGTAACAACTAAATTGAATTCTGCAAACATTACAGATAAATTAAAATTGTTTCTTCAACACTTCATTTTCTGCGGAGAGAGCGGGATTCGAACCCGCGGTACAGTTACCCGTACGTCAGTTTAGCAAACTGGTGGTTTCAGCCACTCACCCATCCCTCCAAAAGTCCAAAGAACTAGGGCGACAAAAATAAGAAAACGATTGAATTTACAAGAAAAAAATAAAAAAAATTACGCCAATAAAAGCATCACCTCCTTCATGGTCATCAAAACTGACTGAAGAAGCCACAGCATATGAAATGGAGCCAGATCCTTGTATTTAAACTGTAACGTAAAAGGGATCAATAAGGTGATGATCATCAGCACGGGCTCCGATAAGATCAGAGCGGAGGACATCAAAAGGAAAAATAATAGAAAAAAGGCAGACCTTAATTTACTCTCAGGCCTGATGAGCTGAACTCCGGACCAAATCAACAGCACTACATTAGACATCAAAGCGATTACGTCAGGCGACGAGCTCTGGAAGAAACGATCGAACTGCTCCTCACTCATGAAAAAGGACCAGAAGAACTCTGAAGTAAGCATTGCCAGCAAGGAATAGCAACAACTGAACAAGACTGTAAAGACAGAATACTTGTAATGTCTGATCGCAAAGATGATAGTAACAATAAAAAAGATCACTTCATTCAATGGAAATGGAATGATCAGCATCCCACTTTGAACAAAATTTAAAACAGCATACACGATCAACAATAAAACCGCTAATGATACTGTTCTTTCGTCTCTTGTCATTTCTTCTTTTTAGCCAATGCCTCTTCGATGAAATCAAAAGTGGACAAGATCACAGGTTTTCCATCGACAACAGCTATGTCATGCTCAAAATGTGCACTAGGCAATCCATCCTGTGTAACGATAGTCCAGTTATCATCCAGTTGCTCGACCTTTTCTGTCCCCATATTGATCATCGGCTCGATCGCGATCGTTAATCCGTTCTGGATCTTTTTACCCCTTCCTCTTCGACCGTAGTTCGGAACCTGAGGATCCTCGTGTAATGTTCTTCCTAAACCATGACCAACAAGATCTCGAACGACACCATACCCGTGCTTTTCTGCATGTGTTTGAATGGCCCAACCGATGTCCTCAAGACGGTTTGCTGTAGTACACTGTTCAATTCCTAAATAAAGACATTCCTTTGTCACTTCGAGTAACTTCTTGACCTCCGGAGCAACTTCTCCGATCTCGAAGGTGTAGGCATGATCTCCATAGAACCCATCCAGAATTGCTCCGCAATCAACAGAAACAACATCCCCTTCCTGAAACGGTCGATCAGTAGGTAAACCATGAACAACTTGTTCATTAACCGAAATAAGCAACGTACTTGGGCAGCCATACAAACCAAGGAAACCTGGAATTGCTTTTTGAGACCTGATGTACTCTTCGGCCATTGTATCCAGAAATCTGGGAGTCACACCCATACCAATTTCTTCCGCAACCTTTCCTAAAGTTCTACTCACTACCAATGCTGCTTCGCGCATGATATCGATCTCCTCTGCCGTTTTGTATATGATCATATTTCGATTAAAGAAATTCATGGACTGCAAAGATACACTGATTTTCATGATGAATGTTAACTGAATTCTATTAGCGTATCTTTAGTCACATTGAAGTTGAGGGTTTTTCATTTCATTTGCCTAAATTGTTCACTATGAGATTTTTTCAAGTTATTCAAATCGCATTATTTTCCATTGCCGGAATTATCATTGGCAGCTGTACCGAAAAAGACAGTAATGAATCATCCGCTTTAACTAATGAAGAACCGATCACAATCGAAAAATCAGACGAAGCAACATTCTCCATTTCGGATGGTCAGGAATTGGCACTTTCAACGCAAAAAGTACTAGGCCAAAACCTGATGAAAGCATTGGGTAAAGGTGGACCAGAATATGCCATCGAGTTTTGCAGTACAAAAGCAATTCATCTGACAGATAGCATGGGCAAAGAATTGAATGCATCTATTAGAAGAGTTTCAGACAAACCTCGGAATCCAAAAAATGCTGCAGACTCCTATGAATTAGAAATTATTAAACAGTTCAAGGAATCGCTGTCAAAAGGGGAAGAGATGAAAGTTGAATTAACGTCAGATGGTGACTTTTCCAAAGGATATTACCCTATAATAACGAATGGAATGTGTCTGCAATGTCACGGAACACCCAAAACCCAGATCAATCAGACAACTTTAGACAAGATCAAGTCCAAATACCCGAATGATAAAGCCACAGGTTATGCAGAAAATCAGATCCGCGGTATCTGGGTGATTGCAAAGAAATGATCAGAGCCCACTAACTACCAGCCTCAGATAACCAAAGTTTATCCCACTTCCATATACTTTGATCAAATACGTTTCGGGCTTGAGACCGATCAAGTCGATCTTACCAGTGGTTGTATCATTGAAATGTTGCACTTTCATTAGCTGTCCATTCATCGTCAGTACCTGAACGCTCCAAGTTTCTTTCAGCATTTCGGGTACTTCAACCGTAGTTTCCGTTGATGCCGGGTTTGGATATAATTTCAATTCAGGAAACTTGTCTTCAGTGATCTCTGGTGCTTTTTCGATCACATAACCTTCCCACATTTCAGCCGTTTTCTCCATTAACCCTACAAACTCCACGCGCTTTTCATAGGATAACTTATTGCTTTCATTGCCTAAATTTTGTTTGCCTCTCGCAATCGCTCTACTCATGCTTGCCTCATCCCTGAATTCACTTTCACGAAGACACAAAGCAAACTCCACCACGCAACTTGCATACTTATAATCGGAGCTCACCTTTTCTACCTTCTTCGACATCGGCACACTCAAAAGAGTGCTTACATCACTTTTCAACGGTTTGTACCTAAAGTCAATTTTCCCCAAAGAAGTTGATCCAGGATATTTTCTTTTTACCTGATAAAAGGCAATTACGTTCTGGCCCATTCCCAGATCACCGGCATCAATGCTATCTGCCTCGAATTGCCAGTTTTCTAATACTCTGTTCTCATAACCGATCAATCGATACTTTTCAACTTCCAGAGAATCGAAATTGACCTGCAACTTCACATCCTTGGCAACGACATACATCGATCCTGAAAATTCAGCATTGAAAATCCTGTCTGCCTCCTTTTCACTGTCAATATACCCGTAATTCCCATTTCCATTATCGGCTAACGACTCCATCATTTCGTCATTCAGATTGTACATTCCAAAGCCTAGAACACTTAAATATACCCCAGTGCTTCTTTTTCCTTCGATAACCTTCTTTAGATCATTTTTATCTGTAATACCGATGTTCCAGTCACCGTCTGTCGCAACGATCACTCGATTATTGCCAACCGGCAAAAGGTTTTTTTCAGCTAATTCATACGCTGTTTTTATCCCTTCTGATCCAGCTGTCCCACCTCCGGATTTCAGTCCATCAATCGCTTTTCGGATCTTATCCTTTTCGGAACCCGATGTAGGTTGAAGTACTACACCCGCAGAACCAGCGTAGGTGACAATGCTCATATGGTCCTCTGGCCTGAGCTTTTCAACCAGCTTATGCATGGAAGTCTGAACTAGTGGAAGTTTGTTTGGAGAATTCATTGACCCACTGATATCCACCAGAAAAACCAAATTGGAAGGTGGAAGGTCTCTGTCCTTTGCCCTTTTCGCTTGCAGCTTGATCATTACCAGATCATCTTCTTCATTCCAGGGACAAGGTCCGATCTCGGTTGTTATTTTCAGAGGATGCTGATCCGAACTTTCAGGTGCCTCAAGGTCATAATTGAAAAAGTTCAGCCATTCCTCCATTCGAATAGCATCTTTAGGAGGCAACTGTCCCTGATTGGCAAATCTTCTGAAATTAGTATACGAAGCATTATCCACATCTATCCCAAATGTTGACCTGTTCTCTTTTCCTGCTGTGATCCAATCATTTTCCTCGAATAGATTGTACCGTTCATAAGCAGTTGCTGCATCCGGTAGATCTTTTTTTGCTTTTGACAACGGATGCTCTCCAAATTCAGCTTCTTCGTCTAGCAGATACTGATCTCCATTCGTGTACATTCTCCTGGTCTGAATGGACTCAAGATCACCCACGTTTTTTACCTTACCATCCGCCAGATAATGAGACTTATTCAAGCGCCCAAAATTTTCACTTTCGTTGACCTTACGATAATACATCACGTTACCTTGACCATTTCCTGAACCTGCACTGGTTCCACTGCCATATGCGTAACAGGCAGATTTGTTTTTATTCTGACAACTATTATTAAGAAAAAGAATGAGAATGGACAATCTGAATAGGATCGTTTTCATAATCAGGAAGTTGAAGTAATTCATATAACCCACTGTTACAATTCTGTTACATGAAGGTTCAACGGCATTCATAAACGACCGATTTTAACATTTATTTAGCCAATAAAATCTAAAAGGAAAAAGTTAAAATATGATTCGGAATAGTTTTAACGTTAGTTGAAAAATCAAAAACGAATGACATGCGAATCTCAATCACTCTACTACTCAGTGCGATCTTGTTTACCTTTTTGTTCTATGATCAGGCGCTGGGATTGAATCTAATGATCTATGAGATCTCAATCCTGCTCTATTTGGGATATGAAGGTGCAATTCAGTTTAAAAACCGAAAGCACCTAATCGGACTACTGGCAGTAGTCTTGAGTTGTGCCATGACCATTATTCATCATTCTACTCTAAGTTTTGTGATCCACTTCTTAATTGGATTTCTGTATGTTGGATCCTTATCATCACCTGAAATAAGATCGATCCCCTATGTCTGGGCCAATAGTATCTCCTCTTTTTTTATCACTCCAGGGTACCTTCCGGGAGTGCTTTTTAATAAAAAAGAAACCGAAGTCAGAAAGAAATCAGGCACCTGGAAAATGGTCAAATTCCTGATCATCCCAATGCTGATCATCATCGTTTTTATCATGATCTATAGTGGTTCAAATCCTGAATTTGGTGCTTTCTTCTCTTGGCTGAGCGATTGGATCGGAAAAACACTTGAAAACATTTTAAAGTACATTGAACCCTATGCACTTGGCGTATTTGTTTTCGGAATCTTAATAGGTGGATTCATACTAATCCGAAGGAAAGACCAGTGGGCATCCACGAAAGATGAATTAAGCAGTGATGAGCTTAAAAGAAGAAAAAAAACTACCCAGAATAGAAGATTCAAACCTCTGGCTCTTTTGAACGAGTACCGTTCTGCCGTTTTTCTTTTTGTCTCTTTGAATGCCCTTCTTTTACTCTTGAACGTCATGGACATCAATCATGTATGGATCAATTTTAAATGGGAGGGTCAATACTTGAAAGAATACGTCCATCAAGGAACCTATCTCTTAATAGTGTCGATCCTCATCTCTATTTCACTTGTCCTCTTCTATTTCAGAGGAAATATGAACTTCCTTTCCAAAAACAAATTTTTGAGAAAGCTGACCTATGTATGGATCCTTCAAAATGCCTTTTTAGCGATCTCTGTTGGATTGAGAAACTGGTATTACATTTCTTATTATGCGCTTGCCTATAAAAGGATCGCTGTTGTGTTTTTCCTTTTGCTTACCCTATTCGCTTTATTTACAGTATACTTAAAAGTGAAAAATGTAAGGTCACCTTATTACCTGATCCGAACAAATTCATTTGCCCTAATGCTCATTCTGCTATTGTCTTCATTTTTTAACTGGGACAGAATCATCGCTAAATATAACTTCTCAAAAGCTGAAAAATCTTTTGTCCACCTTAATTATCTAGCGACACTTTCGGATACAGCACTGCCCTATCTTGATCATCCTATTGAAGAGGTAAAAGAAATGGACAGTGATCAGATGAAGAGTTTCAATCCTTATTCATCTATTGGGTCTTCAAGCTCATTTTCACTCTATAGAAATCTGTATATGTCGCCGGAAGATTACATCGAAGTGATCAATTCCAGAAAAAAAGAGTTCATTCAACGCTGGAAGAAGAAATCGTGGCTTGAATGGAACGTGGCAGAGCAAAAAGCATTTGATGAACTTGTTAAGAGTTAAAACTGACGCTCTTTCGTTACAAGACATAACATCCATTGGATAGCGTATATCGACCACTCACAATCGTTCATTTCGTTTTAAAAAAATATTCGGCCCCACGATTTATAAAATGGTAAATTCATCAAAAAGATTGAAGTGGGCATTATTCTCGAAATCAATGATCTAAGCAAAAAGTACAAAAAGATCCAGGCATTGGATCGACTTAGCTTAAAGATCGAAGAAGGCATGATCTTCGGACTTCTTGGTCCGAATGGATCCGGAAAAACAACAACGCTCGGAATGCTACTTGGCGTTATTCGTCCAAGCAGTGGGAATTATTCCTGGTTCGGTAATGGACAGTTGGATGCAAATAGAAAGCGAATTGGTGCTTTGCTGGAAACTCCCAATTTTTATCCGTACCTGACCGCTCAGCAAAACCTTGAAATTGTTGCAAAGATCAAAGGGATGAATAATCCCGCTGCAAGGATCGAGGAGGTGCTCAGACAAGTAGATCTGTATGACCGAAAAGACACCAATTTTAAAACCTTCTCTCTTGGAATGAAGCAGCGACTTGCAATTGCTTCAGCCCTGCTTAGCGATCCGGAAGTACTTGTACTAGACGAACCAACCAATGGACTGGATCCTCAAGGAATTGCAGAGATCAGGGAATTGATCCTACATATTGCAACAACCGGCAAAACGATCATTATTGCCTCACATATCCTAGATGAGATCGAGAAAACCTGCACACACTGTGCGATCATGCGCAAAGGCCAATTACTTCAGGTTGGAACCATTAAAGACATCCTTGGTAACCAAAACACATTATTGATTCGTGTCTTTGCCAACGACAAAGAGAAATTAATGAAGGTCATTTCAGTGAATAATGAAATTTCGATCTACCGCGATCTTCATAACGAGCTGATCATTTCAGTTCCTCAATCCATGGAGCCCGAGAATGTAAACAAGTATTTCTATGAAAACGGTGTAATACTCAGCGAGCTGAGCGTTTTTCGGGAGAGTTTAGAAAATCAATTCCTTAAGATCATCAAAGAATCATGAATAAATTAATCACTATCGAATGGATGAAACTTCGTCGCCTAATGACGATGAAGGTCATATTGATCATTTTCGCGGTTGTTGTTCCTTCTATCTATCTGGGACTATCTCTGATGTCTTTTCCGATCGCTAAAGGAGTAAACTGGCAATTCCCGACTGAAACCTACACTTTCCCGAATGCCTATCATTTCAGCGCATACATTTCCAGTTGGTTTAACCTAATGATCGGCGTGATCATTATCGTATTTGTTACGAATGAATTGAAATACAAAACCCAACGTCAAAATGTAATAGACGGATTGAGCAAACGGGACGTGATCCTTTCAAAATTCTATGTTGTTTTTGTTCTATCGGTAGTTATTACGCTTTATACTTTTCTGGTAGGATTTCTTGTCGGAGTGATCAACGATGGTTTCAGCAACATGTTTGAAGGAATTCATCATATTGCCGTTTACTTTATTTCTACACTTGGTTATTTTACGTTTGCTTTTTTCTTTGCAAACCTTGTAAGATTACCAGCGCTAGCGATCGTATTGTATATTCTTTCAACTTTTCTGGAAGGGATAATTGGTTTCATCGCTGTACAGAAGTACGCACAATTCTTTCCACTAAGTACTTTCTCAGATCTTATTCCTGTTCCGATGCTTGACATGGCAAAACAAGGATTTATCTGGGGGCAATGGGGAAGAACAGGTCTGGCATTGATCTATATTGCCATCTTTGTACTCATCTCCTACTGGGTGATCAAAAGAAGAGACATTTAATATCTAAACATAAATAAATAGCATGCGAATTAGTTTTTTACTGGGATTATTTTTTCTGAATAGCTCAATTGGATTTTCACAGATCGATTTTTTTCAAGGCACATGGAATGAAGTAGTTGCCGAAGCAAGAAAACAAGGAAAGCCTATCGTTGTGGATGCCTATACGACTTGGTGCGGTCCATGTAAATGGATGGATAAGAATACTTTTCAGAATTTGAATGTCGGTGCCTTTGTGAATGAGAAATTCGTTGCCTATAAAATGGACATGGAAAAGGGTGAAGGAATTGATTTTGCAAAACGTAATAAAGTTGAAGCATATCCAACGATACTTTTCTTCGGTGAAAAGGGCGAACCTCTGCACCGCAATGTAGGAGCATTGGATACTACTCAATTCGTATCCCTTTGCAAAGATGCTTTAGACCCTTCAAAACAGCTGGGAACTTTAAAGAAAAGGTTTGAATCAGGAGATCATTCTCCTGAATTCGTTATAAAATATCTAAAGGCACTAGACCAGGGAATGTCAAGTGACCGAGCTGCTTTTGACGTATACTGGAATTCACTGACAGCAGATCAAAAACTATCGGAAGATGCATTTGGAATAATGATGGGGTACACCGAAAGGTTCAGTAACAAAGACAATGAGCAAGTAAAATTCTTTTTGACACACCGCAATGACTATAAAAAGTCACTTAATGGTTCGCTCTATCAATATGCATTGAACAGTCTTTTCAGTGCCTCAGTAAATAACGCCGTAAAAATGGCGAATGATGCCGACGCAAAGAAAGAATTAGAAGCGGTAAAAGCGATGCTCCCTGAGAAAGCCAACGAAACAGATGCCTATTACAATTGGATCATGGCCTACAAACAAAATGATACAATTGCAATTGAAAAGGCAAAAGTGGACTATTTAAAAGTCACAACGGATCACCAGCGATTGAATTCTGCCGCTTGGGGTATCTACGAAAACAGCAATTCAAAAAAAGAATTGAAGCAAGGATTGAATTACATAAACCGGTCTATCGATGTTCTTCCTGAATACAATAATCTGGATACAAAGGCTGCAATCTTATTCAAGATGAAAAAGTATGACGAGGCGCTAACCTTTGCAGATAAAGCCATCCATGAAGGAGAGAAAATTGAGGGAATGGATATTACCTCATCATTAGATCTTAAAAAGCAGATCATAGCGAAACTCGCAAAGTAGTCTATGAAAGTCCTCAGTGCTGATCAGATTCGAAAGGCAGATGTTTATACTATTCTACATGAGCCAATCTCTTCCATTGATCTCATGGAAAGGGCAGCATCTAATTGTTTTGAAAAGCTGATCAGTATATACCCAGACCACAAATTCCTAGTTCTATGTGGACCAGGCAATAATGGCGGAGATGGTCTTGCGTTGAGCAGAATGCTATTTTCGAGTGGAAGATCGATTAAGGTTTTTCTTCTTGAATCCGAAAAATATTCTGCTGACAATCTGGAAAATCAAAGTCGCTTAAGTTCCCTAGACGTGAATTGGACAACCACGAGTGTCCTCAGATCATCTGATCTTGAAGGAAATTGGGTAATCATAGACGCTTTGTTCGGAACAGGATTAAATAGGCCACTGAGCGGCGTAGTTTGCGACTGGATCAGAATCATCAATGAATCCTCCAATGAGGTGATTTCTATTGATATGCCTTCTGGAATGTTCGCTGAAGACAACTTCGCCAATGAACACGAAAAAGTAGTTGTTGCAAATCATACACTTAGTTTTCAGTGCTGGAAACTTTCATTTCTTTTGGCTGATTATGGAAATCATATCGGTCAGATCCATATTCTTGATATCGGCTTGAATTCGGAATTCATTCGTCAATCGGACTCCCCATATCATGTGCTATCTGAACATGAGGTCAATGAAATGATTATTCCAAGGAAAAAATTCTCCCATAAAGGCACATATGGAAGTACCTTATTGATGGCTGGATCCGGTGGAATGATGGGAGCGGCTTTGATCGCTGCAAAAGGTGCTGTTTCGTCAGGAGCAGGATTGGTCTATGTTCAAGCTCCTGTTAATGAAAAGGCCATCATTCAGATCGGTGTTCCGGAGGTAATTTTTATCCCAGAAATTGAACACCTTGACTATACTTCAATTGGTATAGGTCCTGGTTGTGGAGTGTCAGATGAGCTTGCATCAAAGATCGAAAACGTACTATCTAACTTCAAAGGTCCTATTGTTCTGGATGCTGATGCATTGAACACCATAACCATTAAAAATTTACATGGATTGATTGATAATAGGTGTATTCTTACACCTCATCCAAAAGAGTTTGATCGATTGTTTGGATTCTCTGAAACATCATTTGATCGCTTGCAAAAACAACGTGCATTTTCAAAAAGAACCGGTGCCATCATTGTCTTGAAAGGTGCTCACACTTCAATAACTGACTCAGATGGAAATGTATATTTTAACGCGTCTGGAAATCCGTACATGGCCACCGGTGGTATGGGAGATGCACTAACTGGACTAATCTGTTCACTCCTTGCTCAAGGTTATAGCAATAAAACAGCCGCAACACTCGGGGTACATTACCATGGTTTGGCTGGCGATGAAGTCATTCAAAAATCAATTTTGAAGGGAATTTCCGTGACGGATTTGTTCGACTCTAAGACCTGGAAAAGTATTGGGCACTGAATTTATCAGGCAAGCTGCTTGATAACATGCGAATAAGACTTACTAACCTTTAAATTATGGCCTTTGATAAACACATTATGTTTTGAAAAGTGATCCACTTTATCCATCGCAACTATGTAGGATCTATGTATCCTTTCGAATCCTTCGCCCAGTCGTTCTAGCATATCCTTCATGTTTGAATAAACCAGGAATCTACCTGTCGTAGTAACGATCTTTAAGTACTCATTTGCTCCTTCTACATAGAGTATTTCGGATCTTCTAACTTTAAAATAATCTGTACCTGATTTGAAGACCAGCTCTTCTTCCATATCAAGTAGTGGTTTCATCAAGAACACCTTATTGATCGCATGATTAAATCTATCCACAGTAATTGGCTTCAATAAAAAATCGATCGCATCATTCTGAAAACCCCAGTAAGCATATTCCTGATTAGAAGTCACGACAACGATCGCTGCATTCGGATGATACTTGGAGATGAACTCTCGCCCATCCAATTCAGGCATTTCCATATCAAGAAAGATCAGATCTGCCTCTTCCAGTTCGATTGATTCTGCCGCCTGTTTTGCTGAAGGGAAAGAATTGATCAATTCTATTCCCTCCACGTTCTGTAGATATAATGAAATCAAATTTCTTACAGTGGCGTCATCATCAATTACTATTGCTTTTAAAAACTTCATGATTCTACTAGTAATAGTTATTGTTCGACGAATATACTTAATTTTTCGTCCAATTCATTGAAAATTTTTCATATTCCCCTTTTTCTCTAATATATTGGCAGTAACAATGAACCACTGCCACTATGATCACAAACAAACAACTAAAGGTTTACATTGTCGAGGATGAATTCATCGTAGCTGAGAATATCAGGATCGATGTTCAAAGTTTCGGGCACAATGTAATTGGCTCCTCAGCAAGAGGAGAAGCTGCCGTTAAAGAGATCAGGGACTTGGGACCTGATCTGGTATTGATGGATATCAACTTAAAAGGAAAAATGTCAGGCCTGGATGTCGCGAAGGAATTGAAGGATCTGAATATTCCAATCATTTTTCTTACAGCCTATGCGGACGAAGTCACGATCGAACAAGCTAAAAAGCTTGGAGCATATGGTTTTTTGGTCAAACCCTTTCAACCTATTGATCTAAAATCTTCCATTCAGGTTGCCATCGGAAAATTCAGTTCAATCAACAAGATCGAATCGGAAAGAAGTTTGTCTCAAGAAAAACTGCTTGAAACAGAACAGAAGTTTAGGAACATAATAGAGAATGTTTCAGACATCATTTATACTACAGATCGAAAGGGACTGGTGGAGTTTGCCAATCCGGCCGCAGTAAAATTGATCGAATATAATCTTGATGAAATCCTCAGGAACAGGATCGAACATTTTATTCGTGAAGACTATAGAGATAGATTGGTCGAATTTTACAAATTCGCCCTCAAAGGAAATGAGAACTCCATATACAATGAATTCCCGGTAATTACCAAAAGTGGGAAGGAGGTATGGATTGGTCAGAACGTGAATATCATTAAAAGAAATGATAAGATCATTGGCTTCCAGGCAGTGGCAAGAGACATTACCTCAAGAATTCATTTTCAGCAAGATCTGATCAAAGCAAAAGAAGAAGCGATTGAAGCTGCAAATCTTAAAAGTCAGTTTTTGGCAAATATGAGTCACGAGATCCGCACACCTCTGAACGGGATCATCGGAATCGCAAAACTTCTGGAAGAAACGGATTTGAATCCAAGACAAGAAAAATACTTACAGGCAATTCTGTCCTCTTCTGATCAGTTGCTGGGCATAATCAATAACATTTTGGATCTGTCGAAGATTGAGGCTAATAAAGCTACTATTGACAAAAAGCGCTTTGATTTTTATGAAATGATCTCTAATACAGAGGCTCTTTTTGAAGAAAAAGCAAATTCAAAAGGACTCAAATTTGGCTGCATGATCGATGGGACGATACCTCAATATTTAGAAGGGGACGCTGTAAAGATCAATCAGATATTATACAACATCGTTATCAATGCCCTGAAATTTACAAATGAAGGGTCAGTATTGGTAAAAACCATGCTACTCGAAAAATCTGACACTAGATGTATAATACGAATCCAGATCTCTGATACCGGAATAGGAATAAGCCAGGAAAAAATCAAAGATATTTTCAAGGCATTTATTCAAGTAAATAGTGGAATGACACGTGAACATGGCGGCACCGGTCTTGGACTTTCGATCGTAGAAAAACTTGTCACACTTTTAGGTGGCAGGATTGAAGTAAACAGTATTCCCGGCAAAGGGACCAATTTCACGATTGATCTTCCATTTCTTATTTCTGATCAGGAAAATAAAGAAGTTACTATGGAAAAAGTCATTGGGGACATTGATTTTTCGGGAAGGAAGTTTTTATTAGTTGAAGACAATAAAGTCAATCAGATCGTGACATTAGATGTTCTTCGTTCGAAGGGTGCAAAAACCGAAATAGCAGGTAACGGACAAATTTGTCTTGAGTTACTCGAAAATAATAAGTACGATCTGATTTTGATGGATATGCAAATGCCGGTAATGGATGGTTATGCTGCAATGAAAATGATTCGCAATTCAGGGGACAAGGAACTTCGAGAAATTCCAATCATCGCACTCACTGCACATGCGTTTGAAGGCGAGCTCAAGAAATGTAAAGAGTGCGGAGCATCAGATTATCTATCAAAGCCATTTGAACCGAATACACTTTTTGAAAAAATAGACACGCTTCTTCAGAAAAAGGAAGTGATCTATCTAGAACCAGTAGCTAATGAATTGAAGGAATCGAACGATCAAAATGATCATCTTGATATAAACAAAGTACTTGATTTTGTGAATGGTGATGAATCCCTTCTCATCTCTTCACTGGAAATTATTCATGATACCATTAAGGAGGACATACAGGAGTTGGATCAGTTGAAAAATAACGGTGTGAGATATGACATGAAGAGAATTGCTCATCGCATCAAGCCAAATTTTCAAATGATCGGCTACACCGATGTCTACAAAAAATGTGTTGAGATCGAGGAAAATGAAAATGTTGAATCCAATCTTCAAGCTCTGGATGTCATTATTACGCAATCAAAAAAGGCAACTCTGGAAATAGAAGATTATTTGTACCAAACTATTCACCATTAAAAATATATATTATGAAAACAGAACTTTTTGTCGAAGACTACTACGGAAAGAAAAGCTTTCTGGAGGCCCATTCCAACAAAGAATTAACAGTCTTTGTTGTGGATGACAATCGAATGTTCCTGAAAATTGTAAAAAACATGTTGAAAAAGGAACACGTCACTTTATTAACTTTTGAATCTGGAGAGGAATGTCTCGAAGCGCTGGATCTTGAACCGGATGTGGTAATAATTGACTACCATCTTGATGGAGTCAACAAGGACGCGATGCTCGGAGATGAACTTGCTGAAATGGTCGAGAAGGAATTACCCAATTGCGATATCATTCTGATTTCGTCAGATTACAAATTCAAATTCTTGTCACATTTGAGAAGTCAACTTGGGAGAAAAACGATGTATAAGGATGAAAGTGCACCTACTAAGATTGCTGATCGGGTACATTCAGACTGGCAATCAAAATACAGCAGGATCAAGATCAACAAGATCGTCTGGACCATCTTAATTCTTATACTATTCATCGCAATTGTCCGGATATTATTATCAAGAGGAAACTAATGGTTTAGCATCGTTTCACCTGCTTTAGTTGACATCAATCATCTAATAAGCTGATTCAAGTCAGTTTTTTGGGATAACCCTTAAAATAACTTTGTTCCTAGAATAGAGGTGGACCCTCTTTCGATTCAAAAACCTAAGAAATACATTTATGGTAAGCACAAACTTTTTAAAGAAATTCGCATTTACTTCCTTTTGGTTAGTCACTGCGATAACCTCATTTGGTCAACAGATGTATGACCAGTTGCCGGAATGTAGCGCAAACGTTCCCTACTTTGAATTGGACCTTTCTGCCAATCCAAATTTGTCATTTACAACCCCTGAATTTAATCGTCAACCAGGTTGTTGTGGCAATAATGCGAATAATGATGACTATGTGTCTTTTTATGTAACACTTCACCCGGACGTTGCCATGTTCGAACTGATCGTTGCTCCAGGTTATGCCGATCCTCCGGGCGCTGGAATCTATAATATAGTTTCCGGTGATATGATCACTGGTGGTACATGTGGTGTGGATATCCCAGGTGGTGCACCCGTTTGTATTACGGGTAGTGGCCCTCACAAGATTACATACCTAAAGCCAGGGAATAACAAGATCAAGTATATTTTCAGACAAATTCCAAAACCGATCTACCCTGCTGATCAGCCAACTAGATTGGGTTGTACATTACCTCTACCGATCTATGGCTTGAACAATATTGCCATAACAGCAATAGCAAAAAGTGGAAATTTATCTGCCAGTTTAGCAACCTGTAATACCTATTTAAGTTGTCTTGATTGTGAAGATCTGATATTCGAGCCAGGATCAAATGCAACATATCCTTATACAATTACCTATCAAGTAACTGGAACTCCCAAGGCCGCAGTATGTGGCTCTTATCCTGCTTCAGGAACTTTCACAGTTACCGTTTATGACGCCCTAAATATTTCAGTAAATCCAGCCGAACCAACCTTCTGTTCTGATGGTGCTGGAGTTAATCTGACAGCTTTAGCCTCAGGAGGAGATGGTAATTATTCATTTCAATGGTTGGATAGCGATGGAAATGTACTTGTTTCAGATAATGTTTATCTGGCTGATACAATGGATATTTTTACAGCTGAGGTTATGGACGGATTGGTAACCACTACTTGTCCTGCCGAATATATCTCTATCCCGGTTGTTGTAGCAGATCCCCCGATAGCCTATGCTGGTTTAGATCAAACAGCATGTGCTTCAAACCCAACAGTAACTTTAACAGGTAATGTGGATAATGCAGACCCAGAATGGCTTGGCGGAGCTGGAACATTTTCTCCAGATAGATATGCTGAGGAAGTAACATACACACCTACAGCAGGAGAAATCGCATCCGGATCTGTGACGCTGACTTTAAAAAGTATCAACATTGGTGGTGGTTGCGATGAGACAACAGATGAAGTGACAATATTTTATTCTTCTCCGATCTCAATAACAGAAACGATCGGTTCGATTGTCTGTTACGGTCAAACTACCACAATCACAACCTCTGTCTCTGGTGGAATACCTGCCTATACGTATGAATGGACAACAGGAAGTAGCTTAGATAATATCACTGTTTCTTCAGGTACGTATGGATTAACAGTTACTGATCAATATTCGTGTTCCGTTACAGAATATTACACTGTTAATGAACCAGCTCCAATTAACCTGGTAACTAGTAGCGTAGATGAAAATGCCGGCGGTGACGGAAGTGTTTCCATAACTATAAGCGGTGGAGATGCTCCATATTCTGTTGATTGGACAGATGAATTCAGTACTCCTATATCTTCATCAGTACTTTCCGTTCCACCATACACAGACAATGTATCTCCTTTAGGATATGGAATTTATACATCAACTGTAACAGATGGGAATGGATGTTCCGTGGCTTCCAGTGTTGTGGTAAATACTTTTGCATGTTCTGGACTTAGTGTGAATGTTTCTTCAACAGATGCGGATTGTTATGGAAACAGCACAGGCAGTGCAACTGCAGCTCCTTTTGGAGGTGTAGGACCATATACTTATGAATGGAATGGTAATCCTTTGTTGAATTCAGCAACGATTACCAATTTACCGGCTGGTATTTACACAGTAGAAATCACTGATGTGGCTACGTCATGTATTGATGTTGCTTCTGTTGCTGTTTTCCAACCGGTTCAGTTAACCAATACAATGACCCAAACGGATGTCATGTTGCAAGGAGGATCAGATGGAACGGCAACGGCCAACCCACTAGGTGGAACTCCAGTATATACGTATTCATGGTCAACAACACCGACACAATCGGCGCAATCTGCCACCACTTTGATGGCAGGTACATATTCTGTTGATATCACTGACTTCAACGGATGCATGATAACGGATGAAGTTTACATCAATGAACCACCTTGTAACGATTTTCTATTGGCTGTTAATACAGGAGATCTTCTATGTAATGGAGACAGTGATGGTACCGCAAACTTATATATCACAGGAGGTCAAAGTCCATTCAACATCGCGTGGTCGAATGGTGACAATGATGTTATGTCTATTGGTGGTTTATCTGCCGGTAATTATTCCGTAGATGTAACAGACTTCAATGGTTGTTTTACAACGAGGAATTTCACCATTACTGAACCAGATGCCATTTCGCTAGGCTTAAGCCCAACGAATGTGACCTGTTTCGGGGCAAGTAATGGTACAATTGACCTTACCGTGACTGGAGGAACTTACCCTCAATATACCTACTCATGGTGGTCTGCAGGAAAGGAGATCGCAACACATCAGGACCTTGTCTCATTACCTCCAGGTACCTATTCAATTACAGTTACTGATGAAAATGGTTGTACAGCAACCGGAAGTATTGGTATCACTCAACCGACAAAAATTCAAACAAGCTACACTTACACTGATAATCTTTGTAACGGTCAATCAGTTGGATCTGTCGACGCTACAATTACTGGAGGAATCCTTCCATATAGTTATAGCTGGGTAGGGCCATCGGGATATACGGCAAGTACTCAAGACATTACAGGTTTAGCTACTGGTCTATATACATTGAACGTCACAGACGGGAACAATTGCCAATCAGCACCAATGCAAGCATACATTTACCAGCCGGAATTACTGACTTCATCAGCAGTGATGACTGCTGAGGTAACTTGTGCTGCAGGAAATGACGGAGCTGCTGAACTTACTGTAAATGGTGGGACGGAACCTTATTCATTTGCTTGGACTGGTTCTTCTGCTTTCACTGCCACCACTCAAAACATTACTGATCTTGCAGCAGGCACCTACAATGTAACGGTTACAGACTATAATGGATGTTCGACAAACACTTCAGTAATTGTTACCACAGTTCAAGATGTTACTGATCCAGTGATCACTTGTGGAGGTAACCAATCAGTTAACACATCGTCTTCATCTTGTCAATATACACATTCAGGAACAGCATGGAATGCAACTGCGACAGACAATTGTGTTGTAGCATCAGTTACTTATAACTTGACCGGCGCAACCTCAGGAACTGGAACATCATTGAATGGCGTCGCTTTCAATCTCGGAACGACAACTGTTACCTGGACCGCTACAGATGGTCTTGGAAACACCGATGTATGTCAATTTGATGTAACGGTAACAGATGTAATTGCTCCAACAGTAACTTCTTGTGCTTCTTCTCCTCAAAACGTTAATGTGGATGCCGGCGAATGTAATTTCACTCAAACATCAACTGCCTGGGATGCAACGGCAACAGACAACTGTACAGTGAGCTCGATCACAGCAGTGCTAACTGGTGCAACGACGGGAACTGGATTAACCACATTGAACGGTGTTGATTTCAATCTTGGAACAACAACTGTAACTTGGACGGTGACAGATGGTGTCGGAAACACTTCAACTTGTGTATTCAATGTTATCGTAACAGATAATATCGCTCCTACCCTAACAGCTTGTGTTGGATCAACACAAAATGTGAATGTGGATGCTGGTGAGTGTAATTACACTCAAACAACAACTGCATGGGACGCAACAGCAACTGACAACTGTACCGTGAGCTCGATCACAGCAGTGCTAACGGGTGCAACAACTGGATCTGGATTAACCACATTGAATGGTATTGATTTCAACCTAGGAACTACAACTGTAACCTGGACCGTAACGGACGGTGTAGGAAACACTTCGACTTGTGTGTTCAATGTAATCGTAACAGATAACATTGCTCCTACGCTAACAGCTTGTGTGGGATCTACTCAGAATGTCAATGTTGATGAAGGACAGTGTAACTACACCCAAACAACAACTGCTTGGGACGCAACAACAACTGACAACTGTACCGTGAGCTCGATCACTGCAGTGTTGACAGGCGCAACAACTGGATCTGGATTGACAACCTTGAATGGTGTTGACTTCAATCTTGGAACAACAACAGTTACTTGGACTGTAACTGACGGCGCAGGAAACACTTCAACTTGTGTCTTTAATGTCGTTGTAACGGATAATATTCTTCCTGTAATTACTACTTGTGGTGCTGTTGGAAACCAGAGTGTAAATGCTAATACCGGACTCTGTACATATACACACCCAAATAACTCATGGAATGCATCTACAACGGATAATTGTACGGTAACTTCTTTGATCTATACACTGACAGGAGCTACTACTGGAACAGGGACTACACTTTCAGGTGAAACATTCAATCTTGGAGTGACCACTGTTACCTGGACGGCTACAGATGTTGTTGGAAATATAAGTACTTGTTCATTCAATGTTACAGTCAATGACGCTCAAAATCCGATCATTACTTCATGTGGTGCAATTGGAAATCAATCAGTCTTGGCAGATGCTGGACAATGCAATTACACTCAAACGTCCACAGCATGGGATGCGAGTGCAACAGATAATTGTTCTTTAACTTCACTGATCTATACGCTTACCGGAGCAACAACTGGAAGTGGTACATCTCTTCAAAATGTTGATTTTAACCTGGGAACGACAACAGTTACATGGACTGCAACAGATGGGACAGGAAATACAAGCACTTGTTCATTCAATGTTACAGTAACAGATAATCAATTACCTGTAATTGTTAACTGTGGAGCAGGGGCTCAAACAGTCTCAACTGATGCTGGTCAATGTACATTTACAAACAATGGAACGGCTTGGGATGCAACTGCAACCGACAACTGCACAGTTTCATCATTGACCTATGTTCTTTCAGGCGCTACGACGGAGTCAGGTACGACCTTGGACGGCGTTGTTTTCAATATCGGAACAACAACAGTTACATGGACAGTTACAGACAATAGTGGAAATTCATCCACTTGTAATTATACAATTCTTGTCGAGGACAATGAGTTCCCTGCAATAGTTGGTTGTCCTATAGATATTACAGTTTCCAACGATGCTTCTTCATGCGGTGCTATCGTATCATGGACAGTACCATCATACACAGATAACTGTGGAGCTACCATGGTTTCTTCCCATGATCCGGGAGACTATTTTGCAGAGGGTACGACTACAGTTACTTATACTGTGACAGACAACTCGGGTAATATCACCATCTGTACTTTTGATGTTACCGTGAATGACACTGAAATTCCTGCAATCACTTGTAATCCTCCGGTTTCTGCATGTGACCCAATAGTTACGTATAGCGCACCTATCACTGCAGACAATTGTGGAATTGCATCTGTGATTCAGACAGCAGGTCTCGCATCAGGAGTTTCATACCCAGTAGGTGTCACCACAAATACATTTGAAGTAACTGATATCCATGGAAATATTAATACATGTTCATTTGATATTGAAGTCTTCGCTCTTCCAGTGATCACATTGAGTCCGACGGATGTATCTTGTTTCGGATTCAATGATGCTTCTATCGATGCTACGATTACAAGTGGTACTGCGCCATTTACATTTAGCTGGAGTAATTCAGATATAACTGAGGACATTAGTGGTCTGGCTCCGGGTTCATACACGTTGTTAGTGACGGATGACAATGGATGTACGGATACTGAAACAACTTCTGTGAATCAACCTACTCAATTGATTGTCGATTATGCAGTTGATCATGTAAACTGCTTCAATGGAACAGATGGATCAGTTGACCTTACGGTAAGCGGAGGATTACTTCCGTACACTTTCAACTGGACTAATGGTGCAACGACTGAGGATCTTTCCAACTTAAGTATTGGAGATTACGATGTAACCGTATCCGACTTGAATGGATGTTCAGTATTTATTGATACTGCCATCGTTCAACCAGATTCACTTATGCTACAGTCAAGTTCTGAAATAGCAACTTGTGAAGCAGCAAATGGATCAATTCAAGTATTGGTTACTGGTGGTACTACACCGTATTCTTACTCATGGTCACACGGAGCAACCTCTCTGAATCTTAACAATACAGTTGCCGGTATTTACACACTAACAGTTACTGATGCTCTAGGTTGTCAGAACATGATCACCGATACCATTGGTTCTTCTTCGAACCTTGCTGCGACAACAATTATCAGAGATGTTCTATGCTACGGTGGATCAGATGGTGAAATCCAAGTGATCGTTGAAAGTGGAAACGGACCTTATACTTACGAATGGACCAATGGAGAGAGCAGTGATCTAATTACCGACCTTTCTTCAGGAAGTTATTCAGTTACCGTTACAGATATATTCGGATGTACGACAATAGTGAATTCAGATGTAAACCAACCGGATTCAATGTATTACACAGTTGATGTTTCCCAATACGTGAGCGGAGACAATATTAGCGTATGGGGTGCACAAGACGGATCGATCGAAGTTGAAGTCTTCGGTGGTGAAGCACCATACAACTATTTATGGGAACCATATGGATATACGACACAAGATCTTTCAAATCTGTCTTCTGGGACATATACGCTGATCGTTACTGACCAAAATGGTTGTAGAATCCAGGTAAGAGTAACGCTGACACAGCCAGATGATCTTATGATGCCTCAAGGATTCTCACCTAACGGAGATGGAGACAATGAGATCTTCGATATTCATGGAATTGATTCCTATCCGGATAATGAATTTACGGTCTACAATCGATGGGGTAACATTGTGTATAGCCTTGAAGATTACCAGAATGAATGGGATGGTACAAACAATGTGGGTGAACCATTACCAGAAGCTACCTATTTCGCAGTCCTTACGGTCTTCACGGGTGAGGGTTCAAAGACACTAACCGGATATGTAGATCTAAGAAGATAATTGCTGAACCTTAATAAAGAATATCATGAAAAAGTTAATAATCATACTTACAGGAATCACCTTTGCGTTCGGAGCTAAGGCACAGCAGGACCCGATGGTAAGTCAATACATGTTCAACGGATTGTATCTGAATCCGGCATATGCAGGATCACATGATTACTGGACCTCAACATTGAGTTTCAGGGATCAATGGGTTGGATTTGATGGAGCTCCTTTCACCGGAATTGCAGCAGTAGATGGTCCGATCAAAACAAAAAACATGGGACTCGGAATGATCCTAATGCATGATCGAATAGGTGTCACAAAACAGAATACCGCTATGTTCAATTATGCGTACGAGTTAAAAACGAGTGCAACATCCAAGCTGGCATTTGGGATCAATGCAGGTATCTCACAGTTTTCTGCAAACCTAACCCAATTGCTTATCTGGGATACACAGGATCAAGTTTTTCAGAATGATTTGACAAGCAAGATCCTTCCTAGAATGGGATTGGGAATGTACTACTTCGGAGAAAAACACTACATCGGGTTGTCTGTACCAACTTTGATTGCATATCAAAAAGGAATGGATTTCAGTATTGACCTAAGCAAATCGTCTTTTCTGAGAAGACACTACTTACTAACTGCTGGCTATGTATTCGATACAGACAAGGATATCAAGATCAAGCCTTCTGTATTACTGAAGTATGTAAATAATGCGCCATTAGAGGCAGACATCAACTTATCGACTGTCTATAAGAACACCTATTGGGTTGGTTTATCCTACCGTACGAACGACGCTGTCGTTGTGCTTTTGGAATACCAGACCAACAGCCATTTCAGAATAGGATATGCTTATGACGTGACCGTATCAAAGTTGAGACATTACTCACAAGGTTCGCATGAGATCATGATCGGAATTGACCTTGGGAAAGAAATGATCAAGCAGAAAACACCTCGTTATTTTTAAAACTAATCGTCATGACCAGATCAATATTATCAATCATAATACCTGCAAGCTTACTGTTGGGAAGCTGCATAGGTCTTCACACACGCAAAGGCAATGAATACTATGAGTATATTGCCTATTCAGAAGCCATATCACACTACGAAAAGGTATATCGAAAAACTTCTGACCCTCTAGTAGAGTTAAAACTTGCCGATTCTTATTTTAGAACCAGTCAGGTGGATTCGGCTCGATCTATCTATTCGAACGCGGTTAAGAGACCCGGAGCTTCAGTAAGAACGTATTTCGATTATGGAAAAACGCTGATGGCAACGGGAAAACATCGCGATGCAGCAGACTACTTTAAAAAATACTTAAACAAGTATCCAAATGACATACTTGCGAGAATGCTTTACACTTCTTGTAACTCAGTTATTGAGCGATACAGGGATACTACATTGTATGAACTAAAGCCGATCCTTGAAGATAAATTCGTGAATACCTTTAGTATCATCGAGTATCAAAATGGAGCCGTTTTTGCCGCAGAAAAAGAAGTTTTCTCGGGAAGAAAAGAAAGTCCGTGGACTGGAAATTCTTACCTGGATCTTTACCAGATGAGACAGGATGCCGAAGGGAACTGGATGACCCCGGAATTATTACAAGGCGATATCAACGGTAGATTTCATGAAGGTCCGGCTACATTTGCAAAGGATGGCAAGACGGTCTATTTCACCAGAAGTAATTACCTGAAAAGAAAGATGGAAGTCAATGAAGAAAGAGAAAACAATCTTAAGATCTTCAAAGCAACATTGATCGATGGAAAATGGAGAAATCTTCAAGAATTTCCATACAACAGTGACGATTATTCGAATGGTCACCCTGCCCTTTCTGAAGATGGAAAAACAATGTACTTCGTGTCAGATATGCAAGGTGGTTTTGGCGGAACAGATATCTACAAAACCGAATTGCAAAATGGCGCATGGACAAAACCTGAAAATTTAGGTCCTCAGATCAATACGAAGGGTAACGAAATGTTTCCATATTATCATCATGATGGATCACTTTACTTCAGCTCCGATGCTCATAATTCGATGGGGGGGTTGGATGTGTTCATCACTTATTTTAATGGCGAAAGATGGGTGAAGCCTGAAAATTTGAATTATCCGATCAATTCAAGTAAGGATGATTTTGGTTTCTCTCTGAATTCAAATGATGTTACAGGTTTCGTTTCTTCATCAAGAACCAATTCAGACAAAATGTACTCGTTTGATAAAAAGCCACCTACATTTAATCTGATTGGAAGAGCGCGTGAAAAAGGAACTGATATTCCTGTGGAAGGAGTAATTGTGGAGATCACCAACAATGAAACTGGCAAAGTGATCTCAATGACAAGCGGGAAAGATGGATTCTTTAAGATGAAACTTGAGCCAAATTCAGATTATTATTTGTACTGCACCAAATTTGGGTGTTTCACAAGAACAGATAATCTTACGACCAAAGGATTAAAGTATTCAGAAGACTTCTTTGCTGACTTCGAAGTAGAACCAATCGTGATCAACAAGCCGATCGTCTTGGAGAATATCTATTATGACTTTGATAAGTGGGACATCCGACCAGACGCAGCGAAAGAATTGGAAAAGCTGGTTAGGATCTTAAAAGACAACCCTGAAATTGATATCGAAATGGGATCACATACGGATGCAAGAGGATCTGATCAGTACAATCGCGTCTTATCGGATAAAAGAGCACGTGCAGCCGTGATGTACATCATCGCTCAGGGAATTGACTCCAAGCGACTTACTTATCAAGGATATGGTGAATCGCAGCATATTAATGAGTGTGCAAACGGAGTAGAATGTTCTGAAGAAAATCATCAAGCAAACAGAAGAACAGAATTTAAAGTAACAAAGATCAACAAATGATCTCAACCTTTTAAAGTGAAACCTCGTCATAACGGCGGGGTTTTTCTTTTTTACAATCTTCCCATTTGTTATACATTTGAACGATGAGAGAACTTAATTCATTGCTGCTTATACTGATTATTTCACATTGTGGATATTCGCAATCAATCGTAAGTACAGCTGGAGAGGAGTTTTCTTCATCTTCAGGAAGATTATCCTGGACATTAGGGGAACCGGTGATTGAAACCGTTGGCTCAAATTCCAACATTCTAACTCAGGGTTTTCAACAGGATTATCTGAATATCCTGAATGTTTCGGAGCATTTTAATCTTGACGACCTAAATATTTATCCAAATCCAACCAGGGATATACTTTTCATTCATTCAAAAGATCTCATACAAATCTTTATTTTCTCGACCGATGGAAAGGAACTTCGGTTACCTGTTGAAGTATTAAATGGAAATTATATGATCAACACTTCAGCATTGTCTTCCGGGATATATCATTTGAATATTCTGAAAGAAAATCAAACACTAGAATTTAAACTTATCAAACTATGAGTACGCAAAGAATATTACTCAATTTCTTATTTCTTTTTCTTCCATTGGCATATTGGGCTCAAGTCCCTGAAGCTTTCAAATATCAGGCAGTGGCAAGAGATGCATCCGGAATTACACTCGTAAACAGCCCTATTTCGATCAGAGCGAGTATCGTCGATCAGAGTACATCAGGTACTGTTTTGTACAGTGAGATCCATAATGCAATTACCAATGATTTCGGACTCTTTTCACTTGAAATTGGCTTAGGCTCTTTAGAATCTGGTGATTTCACGACAATTGACTGGAGCACGAATGCGAAATTCATCCGGATCGAAGCAGATTTTTCGGGAGGCTCTACTTTCGACGATCTGGGAATCGCACAACTTTTAAGTGTTCCGTATGCCATTTATGCGAAAAATGCTGGTAATGGTGCTTTTCCAAACGGTATAGCAGCAGGAAATACTGTTTTCTGGAATGGAAGCAACTGGAGTGTTGACAATGGTAATTTGTACAATACCGGAACACGGTTGGGCATTGGGACTTCTACCCCACTTCAAAGACTGGATGTTAATGGACAAATCAACATCCCTGCAGACAGCGCCTATTTGATCAACAATAAATCAGTACTAAACACCAAAGGTCAATTCAATGTAAATATTGGGATAAATGCAGGTGTAAGTAACACCTTTGGTCAGTACAATCTTTTAGCAGGCTTCAACAGTGGAGTAGCAAATACGATCGGAAGTCAGAATGTCTTTCTGGGTGCTGAGACTGGCGAGGCAAATCTTGACGGTGCTATGAATACATTTGCGGGAAGAAGAGCTGGAAAATCTAACATTTCAGGTGATGAGAATACCTTTATTGGGACCTATTCAGGGCAAAACAATACTGATGGTAATCACAATTCCTTTCTAGGAGTGACAACAGGAAACAACAATACTCTAGGTGAAGAGAATACGTTTCTCGGTGCTCATGCCGGGTTCTTCAATACGATCGGAAACAATAACACTTATGTAGGGAATTTTGCAGGGCAGTTTTCGGTTTCTGGGAGCAACAATGTCTTCATAGGATTCAATGCTGACGCACAAACGAGTGCTTTGAACAATGCAATAGCAATTGGAAGTGGCACCGTTGTTACTTCCAGTAATAGTGCAATTATCGGAAATACTTCAATAACTACAATAGGAGGACAGGTTGGATGGAGTACTTTTTCAGATGCTAGATTAAAAAAGAACATTACCCCGGAAACATTAGGCCTTGAATTCATTATGGACTTAAATCCAGTGAGGTATGAATACACTGCTGAAGGGCAAAAGGGAATTATATATAGCGGACTTATTGCCCAGGAAGTTGAAAGCTCAATTCTGAAATTGAACACGACCTTTAGTGGAGTGGTCAAACCATCAAATGATGACGATTTTTATTCCATACGATACAGTGAATTTGTTATTCCGCTCATCAAAGCAATTCAGGAGCAAGAACAAAGAATTAATAATCTGGAATTGAAAATTTTAGAATTATCTTCTCCGAAAAAGTGAAAATTTTAAATCAGAATGCAACCATATTCATTTTGAATTGGTCTATTGATTGCGATTTATTATTTTTGACGCAACCATATCACTTATGAAAAATTTACTTCTTACTATTACTTTACTTTTGTCAGGCTATTCAATTGCCTGTAGCCCTTGTGGAGCATTATCAGGTATATCTCAAAATATAAATGGTAACAATCTAGAATTATCATTCATAAGTAATGCTGGATGGCAGTGTTGCTACAATGTTCGAATAGAATTAATTTGTGTTGATGCAAATTTTACTGGAGTCGCCAATTATCTATCTCCTCAAATTTGCATTAATGGTGGTAGCGCATCATCTTCTACTTGGGCTACACCAGTTCCCTATCCTTTGACGGTTATAGATATGTCAGGATTCTGTCCGGGCACATACAAATGGAGAGCTTGGGAAACACCATGTAATATTTACACAGCAGAGTACACTTTTACAATTGCGGGATCAAATCCTTTGGAAGTAACTAGTTCTGCAAGTGCAAATGAAATCTGTTTAGGTGAACAAACGCAATTGAGTTCGACTGCTCAAAATGGTTGTAATGGCCCCTATTCATACTCTTGGTCACCTACGACGGGATTGAACAACCCAAACAGTGCAAATCCGATTGCATCACCAACCACAACAACTACATATACATTAACCGTTACCGAACCAGGCTCTTGCGCAGCAACACAAACATCGACTCAAACAATTACTGTAAATCCGCTTCCGACTGCATCTATTACTGATAATGTTGCCTTATGTCCGGGAGATCCAAGTCCGGAATTGATAATTACAGGTGATGATGGAACCGGACCTTATACGATAAATTATTCCATAAATGGTGTTCCACAACCACCGGTTACAACAGCCAATAATGTCTTTTATTTATACCCACCGACCAATGTGCCAGGTTTTTATGATTATCAATTGATCGATGTTACAGATTCTAGCCCAACAACTTGTTCTCAGGATCAAAACACCTATGTTACAGTGACTGTTTGGCCACCTCCAGTAGTTAACGCAGGTGAGGATGTAGATATTTGTGAACCAAGTGGTTCAAACCCTACGGAAGTAACACTAAATGGTTCAGGTGCAGTAAGCTATACCTGGGATAATAATGTAACCAATGGTGTTCCTTTTCAACCGTCCACTGGGATTACAATATATACCGTAACAGGAACTGATTTTAATGGATGCACAGACACTGATGAAGTTCAGGTTACTGCATTTCCTTTACCTATCGCTGGTGGAACGGCCTCTCCAGTATATGCCAATGCACCTGTTACAGTTTCATTCACGAATACAAGCCAGGGGGCGAATGATTACACATGGAACTACGGAAATGGTGTAGCTCCTTACAATACAACATCAACCTCAATTGTGTCAAGTAATTATAATGCACCCGGAATCTATACGATTACAATTTTAGCATCCAACGGCCTTTGCTATGATACATATGATATTGAGATTGAAGTTATTCCACCTATGGTAGTGACTCCTCCAAATATTTTTACTCCCAATGGTGACGGGAGTAATGATGAATATTTCGTAAATGTACTTTATGGAGAACAGTTTGAAGCTGTAATCATTAACCGTTGGGGAAATGCAGTACACGAACTTCATTCAATCAACGAAGGATGGGACGGTAAGATCAATGGTAAAGACGCCGATGATGGAGTTTATTTTGTAAAATACACTGCAACTGATTTCAACGGAGAAAGCGTGGAAGGACATACTTATTTCCACCTGGTCCGATAATAGAATTATTGAAGGCGCTTAAGGCGCCTTTTTTTGTATCTTGACATTCATGAAAAAGCTATTACTACTCAGCTTGATCACATCAAGCTTATCTTACGCTCAATCGGACGTTGTTACTTCGGGAGGTAATGCCTCAAGTACAAGTGGCTCGGTATCGTACACAATAGGACAAGTCGATTATATTTCCGCAGCTGGCACTACTGGCAATATTAACCAAGGTGTTCAGCAACCCTATGAAATTTATGGTCCTCTTGAAGTTATTTCAATTGAAGGATTAACTATTGAAATTTACCCAAACCCTACTCAAGAATTTATTTATGTCGAATTGGACAATTCCAAAATTGACAATTGTAGAATTCTATTGTACGACATTAATGGGAAACTCATCAAAGGTAACTTGATTACGTCTGAAAAATCAGAAATAAATATGGCAGAATTGGCCACGGGGAACTATTATATCGAAATCTCCTCGAATGATTTAAAAATATGTAGCTACAAGATCATAAAAAACTAAAAAATGAAAAAACTAACACTCGCATTTTGCCTTGTCGGATCCTTTTATTCAGCGGCACAGGCTCCACAAAAAATGACTTATCAATCAGTAGTACGTAGTGCTTCCAATGCATTGATTTCAAATAGTCCGGTAGGAACACAAATAAGTATTTTACAAGGATCATCTTCAGGATTGGCTGTCTATATTGAAAGACATACTGTTACAACCAACGCAAACGGTTTGGCAACAATGGAAATAGGAAACGGAACACCTGTTTCAGGATCATTTTCTACAATTGAGTGGGCAAATGGACCTTATTTTTTAAAGACAGAAACTGACCCCGCGGGTGGGACTGTTTATAGCATTTCAGCCACAAGTCAATTGCTGAGTGTTCCTTATGCACTTTATGCCGAAACTTCGGGAAATTCAGGTGGAGGATCACTTGATCAAGGTTACGATTTTGGAGGTGCTGGTTTGGGTAGATCAATAACTACCGATGCTGGAGCCGTTCAAATCAACAACACTGGTTCAAACACGACAGCCTTGGAAATCAATTCAGCAGTAACCGGCTCCACGGCCGTTTTAGCAAATGTGTCAGGAGTTGGTGTGGGACTTAGGGCCGAAAGCACCAATGCATCAAATTCATTCGCTGCAATTCAGGGGAATACAAATAGTTCCGGAACGACGAATTCTGCAATTCTTGGAAACAACTCAGGTGCAGGTTATGGAGTTTCAGGACAGATCCCTTCTACAGCCACCGGTTTTGCCGCCGTTTATGGAAATAACCTGAGAACCAATGGTGGTGTGGGTGTGAACGGTATTGGATATAATGGCGTTTCCGGGTCTTCATCCTATAATCAAGGATTCGGTATTTTCGGTCAGAATTCTGCGACCCCAAACATTCCTAGTTCTTTCTTTGCTTCAGCAGTAGCCGGTGTAGGAGCTATCGGAGTTCAGGGACAAACATTGAATGGACAGCTCCCTGGAGTTTATGGTCAGAATTTAAATACCGGCATTACTTATAATAACATCGCTGTTCAGGGTTCATCTAGCACGGGTGTTGGAGTTTGGGGGGAAAACCTTGATGGTAGTTATTATGGGGTTTATTCTATCGGTGATCTTGGCGCGTCTGGAGTTAAGTCATTTATGATCGATCACCCAAGTGATCCTGAAAACAAATATTTAAAGCATTTCGCCATCGAATCAGATGAAGTATTGAATGTTTATCGCGGTAATGCTGCATTCGACGAGAATGGTGAAGCTGTCGTTGAATTAGAAGATTACGTGGAATTGGTAAATATGAATTTCACCTATCAATTGACAATGATCAATGGCTTTGCTCCTGTCTATATCAAAGAAAAGGTAACAAACGGGAAATTTGTAATCGCTGGTGGTCAACCAGGTCTTGAGGTAAGCTGGCAGTTAACCGGTGAACGAAATGACCCTTATTTAAAGCAACACCCTGAAAAAAGAGAGGTTGAAGTGGAGAAAAGAAGTGGTGATCAAGGAAAATACCTTGTACCATCTCTTTATGGACAACCTGTAGAGAAAAAGATCAATTATCTTCCTCAGACACCCTTGAAAGAACAAAAATAAGCACTAAAAAATGCTTTTTAGAAGGCGATCCAATAGGGTCGCCTTTATTTTTTTATGCACGCACAGCTTTTCTAAAATCCTGATATTATTAGGGTTATAGTCACTACTTCTTTGTTTAAACAATATTTTTTATTATGTACGCATTATATTTTAAGGCAACCGTTGCGAAAACCACTACGTTATCCATATAGAACCCCAAATCTTACGAGCCATGGAAACTAATGTGAAAATAAAAAGAATAAAGGCTTTAATAACTGTGCTAATGATCAGTTTGTCTTTTTTGGGGAAAACTCAATATTGTGATAGTTTAGTCCCTACATTTAGTGTGGATCTTTCTTCAAATCCTAATGCTAGCTGGGTAAGTCCATTGGTTTCAAGAAATGGTAATTGTTGTGGTACATCGAACCCTGACAAATGCTTGGAATTTGTAATCACGTTAAATCCTTCTGCTATTGCTGTAAGTTTTAACATTGCGTCTGGAGCTGTTCCTCCTGGAGCTTTGTTCTATCAAATCGATTGTGGTCCAGTGACCCCCGTTGGATCGCCAATCTGTTTAAATGGACCCGGACCATTCACATTGACATTTTGTAAGCCAGGTAACAACAGTAATACTTTCAGCATTACGTCTTATTCTGAGCCGATCATTGGTCCGGATATCACTGTAAACAGCGGTTGTTCAGGAGATATCCATGCACAATACTACAATGAGCCATCAATGACATGGACAAGTATTTTTCCTGGTGCCACAGGAGCATACGATTATCTTTTAGGATGTACTTCCGGTTGTGACACGACGTCATTTACAGCTAATGGAAACTTACCTGCATATATTGATTACTTAGTTTGTGGAACTGATATTGCCAGTTGTAATCCACTTCCTTATTGTGATACTATCCGTGTTACTATAAATCCACCTCATACGGTTACAATAGATCCTGATTCGGCTCATCTTTGTTTTGGCGCTGCACCAATTCCATTGAATACAACTGTTACAGGTGGTGCTGGCCCATTCACTTATCTCTGGAGTACAGGTGAAATCACTCCGTCAATCAATGCAGGAGCTGGAGTATTTATTGTAGAAGTATTTGATGTAACAGGTTGTATGATTGCGACTGATACCTCAGTTATCACTCAGGACCTTCTTCCGATAGCTACAAATGCAGGACCTGATCAGCTCTTCTGTAATCAATCCATCCCAAATGTTCAGTTGAGTGGAACTATTCAAACGGCTACAGGAGGAATCTGGTCTGGTGGAGCGGGAGTATTTGTTCCAAACAATACAGATCTGAATGCTCAATACACACCTACCCCAGCAGAAATTGCATCAGGATCAGTTATCCTTACGCTGTCATCCACTGGTAACAATGGTTGTACTCCTGATTCAGATCAAATGACTATCTCATTCTCAGGATTCAATGCAAACCTTTCAGTGTCGACCATCGACGTAACTTGTAATGGAGCCAATGATGGTTCCGCATCAATAAATGGAGCAGCTGGTCTTCAATTTTCATGGGATGGAGGAGCATTAGTTACGGACACATTTGCTCTTAACTTAACACCTGGTGCTCATAATGTACAGATCGTAGACGCACTTGGCTGTGACACGACAATCAATTTCATGATCAGTGAGCCTTCGATCTTAACAACTTCAATTGACTTTACTGTTGACCTGCTTTGTAATGGAACTCCAACAGGTTCTGCTCAGGTAACTGCAAATGGCGGTACCCCGGGATACAATTACTCATGGAATTCAATTCCGGTCCAAAACTCAAATCTATTGACAGGGGTTCCGGCTGGTAATTATACTTGTACGATTGCTGATGCGAATGGATGTGTTGATTTCGTGAATGTTCAGATCAACGAACCAGCGGTATTGAATGTGAACCTTTCAGTTGTTCCGCCAAGTTGCAATGGGTATAACAATGGTTCTATTTCCACAAATGTAGCTGGAGGAGTTGGCCCATACAGCTATTCATGGTCTACCGGAGCAATATCTAGCAACCTGTACAACGTTTCTTCTGGAAACTACTCCGTAATCGTCACCGATTCAAATGGATGTGTGAATCAGCAATTTGCATTCGTTAATGAACCACCTCTTTTGACGGGAACGATCACGAACGATACAGCTATCTGTCCGGGAAGTAATCTGGATCTATCGGTAGCTATTCAAGGTGGATCAGGTAACTATGGGTACGTTTGGACACCTGGCGATCAAAACACTGCAACGATCAACGTTTCACCTACTTCAGATCAATCTTTTAGCTGTTTGATCACCGATAACAATGGTTGTCAGATCAACTTAAGTGTTAATGTTCAGATAGAAGTATTAAATGCCGCTGACTTGGTTGCAAGTGCCACAGCAGGAAGCATGTGTCTTGGTGACTCAGTGGGATTAAGTGCACAATACTTAGGTAATGACCCAAGTGTGATCATGCAATGGATTCATTGCCCAACTTGCTCTACAAGCTCAACGATTTATGAAACGCCAGCATTCAGTACGCAATATGTGTTACAAGCGAGTAATTACTGTGGACAGTTTGTTTATGACACCGTAACTGTGTTTGTGAATCAACCACCGATTCTTGTTGTGAGTCCAAATTCAGCAGGAATCTGTCCGGGGGAAAGTTTGCTTTTCGTGAACAACGGACAAAATGATCCGAGCTGGAGCTACTACTGGGAATTCGGTGATGGATTTACTTCTACAATGATGAATCCGACACATAATTATCCATCCCATGGAAATTATATGGTAAGCTTAACCGTGACTGACGATAACGGTTGTACAGCTCAAGCGATCAATGCGGCATTCGTGACCGTATTCCCGCAGGCTCAAGCCATCTTCAATGTGGATAATACTGAGGTTTCTTCTTTGGATCCCGTAGCTAATTTCTCCAATTATAGCATCAATGCGAATACATTCAGCTGGTCGTTTGGAGATGGGAATGGCTCTAACCAGGCAAATCCGAGCTACGAATACGACGAAGCCGGATACTACACTGTGACTTTATATGCATCGAATCCTTTTGGCTGTAATGATTCAACGTTTATTACGATCCATGTTAAACCTGACTTTGACATCTTTGTCCCTAATACATTCACTCCTGACGGGGATAACCACAATAATACGTTCTATGCGAAAGGATACGGGATTAGTGATAAAGGATTTACTTTACAGATCTACAATCGTTGGGGGGATTTAGTCTTTGAATCGCACGACATGGATCAGGGATGGGACGGTATGATCAATACTGTCGGTAACCAGCGATATGCCCAAGATGGAACGTATACTTGGGTCATATTCTACAAAGATCTGGAAGAAAAGAGACATCGCGCTGAAGGACATGTAAACCTCTTAAAATAATCAAATAGCCGGTTCGCCGGCTTTTTTGTACGCATATATTTACCATGGTATATTTTTTTGACTTACCTTTGAAATATGAAGTCAGTAGTGTTTCCAGAAAATGAAAGAGGAAAAGCCAATCATGGTTGGTTAAAAGCCGCGCATTCCTTCAGTTTTGCAAGTTGGTATGATCCGGACAAAATTCATTTTGGCGCTTTACGCGTATTAAACGATGATTGGGTTGCCCCAGGGATGGGCTTTAGCTCTCACCCCCATGACAACATGGAGATCATTACCATTCCGTTGGAAGGTAGCTTGAGACATAAGGATAGCATGGGACATACTTCCGTTATTAAATCGGGAGAAGTTCAGGTGATGTCTGCAGGAACCGGAATCGTGCATAGTGAGTTTAACCAGGATCATGGGCAGGCACTTCGATTGTTTCAGATCTGGATCTTTCCTGACAAAAAAAATGTTGAGCCCAGGTACGATCAGATTACATACGATACCCAAGAACTTAATAAGGATTTTGTTCAGGTAGTGAGCCCGGATCAAAACAACAAAGGTACCTGGATCCATCAGCAAGCATGGATTCATCTTACAGAAATACAAGACGGATCGAAACGAACCTATGCATTCAAAAAGAAAGAAAATGGTCTATACATTATGGTCATTAACGGGAATTTTGAAATTGACGGCCACATGCTAAAGGAGAGAGATGCAATTGGAATATGGGACACTGACTCAATCGACATTTTAAACATTCAAGAAGGCAGACTGTTATTGATTGAGGTTCCTTTACAATTGAATTATTGAGCATGAAAGAAATAATAGCAGCCTTAAACTGGAGATACGCTACAAAACGGTTTGATCCTAGCAGGAAATTAAGCAAAGAACAAATTGATGTCCTGAAGGAATCATTAAGATTAACACCTAGCTCTTATGGTTTGCAGCCCCTCTATTTCATTGTTGTAGAGGATGAAAGTTTAAGAGAACAATTAATGGAGGCTTCCTATGGCCAGAGACAGGTCCTTGAGGCTTCGCATCTTTTCGTTTTTTGTGCTCACACGAATATTTCTGCAGAGCATATAGATCAGCATGTAAATAATACTGCCCAAATCAGGAAGATTGAAAAGGAAGCAACTTATAAATATGCCGACTTTTTAAAAAGAGAGGTTAGCTCAATGGACCAAAATGAGCAAAAGACCTGGAATGAAAAACAATGTTACATTGCCCTCGGCCAGTTCCTAACGGTTTGTGCAACACAACAAATCGATGCCATTCCGATGGAAGGATTCGATTCAGCAAAGTACGATGACATCTTAAATCTTACTGAAAGAGGACTACATGCAACATTAGTGTGTCCCGTTGGCTATAGGCATCCGGAAGACAGACACCAATTCAATCCCAAAGTCCGCAAAAGCCATGACGTTATCTTTGAAACGATCTGATCAAAAGACAAATAGGACCACATGAAATTCCTATCACGATTATTAAATTCTTCATTCGCAAGAACACTTCGGTCCTTTATAATATAATCCAAAAATGCATTGAACCCTGATTGTATCCATTTACATCCGGCTTAAAAATGTAACTTTTTCAAACAATTAAATGTGTTTATATTGTCCATTTCCAGACATTGGATGACATTATTCTCTTTATATTTGAGTCAAGCGCTGCATGAAGAAGTACGGTCGAAAAAGACATATTGCCAAGACATTCACATGGAGGATAATAGGATCATTGGACACTATTATTTTGTCCTGGATCATTTCTGGTGATCTGAAAATTGGTTTTGCCATTGGTGGTGCTGAAGTCTTAACCAAAATGACCCTTTATTATTTTCATGAAAGGATCTGGTTCAACACACGAATTTTCATCATCCAGACCAGCCACATCAGGCACCTTATTAAAACTGTAACCTGGCGTTTGGTTGGTACAATTGACACCATGTTTATGGGGTGGATCATATCTGGAGACCCAACTGTAGGTTTAAAGATCGGGGCTTTAGAGCTCGTTACAAAAATGGCGTTGTATTACCTGCATGAACGCTTATGGCACCGAACAGATTTTGGTTTGGTCGAAGTGATCGAGGAAAATGATCAGGAAAAGAGTTCTGTCTCAGGACATCTATTTAAGCAAGATTATGAGATCGATCGACGCTCGAGAAATGAGGCATTTGGTCATAATTCGTTCATGGTCCTTTTGACTGGACTTAGTGGTTCTGGGAAATCAACGATTGCTAATTTGGTTGAAAAAGAATTGAGTCAGCAGGGTTATAAGACTTACCTTTTGGATGGTGATAATGTTCGATTAGGACTAAACAAAGACCTTTCTTTCTCAGAAGAAGACAGAGAAGAAAATCTGAGAAGAATTGCCGAGGTTTCCAAACTATTCGTAGACAGTGGAACGATCGTACTTGCTGCTTTTGTCTCTCCATTGCGTAAAGACAGAGAAATGATGCGTGAAATTCTTAGTGAAGATTTTATGGAAGTCTTTATTGATACTCCTCTGGAGATTTGTGAGCAAAGGGACGTGAAAGGTTTGTATCAGAAAGCAAGAAACGGAGAGATTCCAAATTTTACAGGCATTTCCGCACCCTATGAGCAGCCACTTAATCCGGAAATAAGCATTAAAACCTTAAATTCGACTCCTGAATTTTGTGCAGAACAACTGATGGAACAGATCATGCCTAAAATACAATTGAAAAAATGAGTAAATACTACCTTAACTATCTCGAAGAATTGGAGTCTGAAGCCATCTTTGTTCTGAGAGAAGTCGCTGCTCAATTTCGGAATCCGGTTATTCTTTTTTCCGGTGGAAAAGACTCAATTGTTGTTACTCATCTTGCGAGAAAAGCATTTTATCCTGCAAAGTTTCCATTTGCATTAATGCATGTGGATACCGGACACAATTTTCCGGAAACAATGGAATTCAGAGATCAACTGATCCAAGAGCTAGGTGCAAATTTGATCGTGGGATCTGTTCAGGAAGCAATCGATAAAGGAAGGGTCGTTGAAGAAAAAGGAAGAAATGCTTCCAGAAATGTTCTTCAGATAACGGCCTTGTTAGATACTATAGAGAGTAACCAGATCGACTGTGCGATCGGTGGAGGAAGACGCGACGAAGAAAAAGCAAGAGCGAAAGAACGATTTTTCTCCCATCGCGATGATTTTGGTCAATGGGATCCCAAAAATCAACGTCCTGAATTATGGAATCTATTCAATGGAAAACACTTTCAGGGAGAACATTTCAGGGTCTTTCCTATTTCAAACTGGACAGAAATGGATGTCTGGAATTACATTCTAAAGGAAAATATTGCCATCCCAAGCTTGTATTTCGCTCATGAACGAGAAGTGATCTGGCGGAACAATTCATGGATCCCAGTTTCTGAGCACTTGAACATGGATGAACGTGATTCACCTGTGACCAAAAAGATCCGCTTCAGAACATTGGGCGATATTACTATTACCGGTGGAATAGAATCGGAGGCTGATACACTCGAGAAAATAGTTGAAGAAGTAGCTGCAATGCGACAAACGGAACGTGGAAACAGAGCGGATGACAAACGATCTGAAAGCTCTATGGAGGATAGGAAACGTGAAGGATACTTTTAATTAGTGATCGGTAATTACGCAGAAAAAATGTCTATAGAGAATAATCAACTACTAAGAATTTCGACGGCAGGAAGTGTTGACGATGGTAAAAGTACTTTGATCGGAAGACTATTGTATGATTCCAAATCGATCTTTGAGGACCAATTGGAAGCAATTGAAACTACCACCAAAAGAAAAGGTAGAGAAGGAATTGACCTTGCGCTTTTCACTGATGGGTTGCGTGATGAGAGAGAACAGGGAATCACCATTGACGTTGCCTATCGTTACTTCACAACGCCAAAAAGAAAGTTCATTATTGCAGATACACCTGGACATATACAATATACTCGAAATATGGTCACTGGAGCGTCGACAGCAAATGTTGCCATCATACTGGTTGACGCGAGAAATGGAGTGATCGAACAGACTCGAAGACATTCCTATATTGCTTCTTTGCTTCAGATTCCACACGTGATCGTATGTGTGAATAAAATGGATCTGGTCGACTGGAAAGAGGATCGATTCCTGGATATTCAACAGCAGTACGAAGGAATTCTATCAAAAATGTCGATCAAAGATGTACGTTACATTCCTATTTCAGCATTGGAAGGAGACAATGTCGTGAATCGATCTGAGAATATGTCCTGGTACCAGGGTGCTCCCCTACTCCATACGTTAGAAACTTTACACATCAGTAGTGATCTCAACAAAATAGATACCCGTTTCCCGGTTCAAACGATCATACGGCCTCAAACGGACAAATTCCATGACTATCGAGGATATGCAGGTCGTTTAGAAAGTGGTATACTACGTAAAGGTGACGAGGTGGTTGCACTTCCTTCTGGATTCAATTCAAGGATCAAATCCATTGATACTTTCGATGGTACATTTGAAGAAGCCTTTGCACCAATGTCCATAACGATCACACTGGAAGATGATATCGATATATCCAGGGGCGATATGATCGTTCGTAAAAACAATCAACCGAATCAGGTACAGGAGTTTGATGCAATGATCTGTTGGCTGAATAGCTCACCTGCTAGGCCAAGAGGGAAATACACGATACGTCATACCACTAATGAACAAAAATCAATGATCACAGAAGTTGTCTACAAAATGGACATCAATAGTCTTGAGCGAAATTCGGAGGCTACAGAGATCAAAACGAATGACATCTGCAGGATCAAGTTGAAAACAACAAAACCTTTGATGATCGATGAATACCGCGACAATAGAGCTACGGGAAGTTTTATTCTGATCGATGATGGAACAAATGAGACAGTTGCTGCGGGGATGATTATTTCCTGAAAGTGATCAGTAATTAGTGAGAAGTGATTAGTAATTAGAATGTATCATTTCGAGCTTGCGGTGATTGAAACATCAGCGTGAATGAAGCTAAGCGAAGTTGTATCGAGAAATGAAACAAGTAAAACAATGCTGGAAAAATTATTAAATATCGCTATTGAAGCATCCATCAAAGCCGGAGATGCCATTCTGAAGATCTACGAAACCGAAGATTTCGGAGTGGATATGAAATCGGATAATTCACCACTGACGAAAGCTGATCTAGCTTCAAACGAAGTGATCATGGAATATCTTAGTCAGACTAGAATCCCAATCCTATCCGAAGAAGGAAGAAGCATACCGTATGAGGAAAGAAAGGACTGGAGACAGCTTTGGATCGTAGACCCATTGGACGGCACCAAAGAATTCATCAAGCGAAATGGTGAGTTCACTGTAAACATTGCTTTAATTGAAAATGGAGAGGTTGTCCTGGGTATAGTTTACACACCAGTTTTAAGAGAGTTGTATTACGGAGCAAAAGGACTGGGATCATTTAAAATTTCTGAGGCCTTAATATTTTCCGAGGACCTGTTGACCAGAGGTCAAAAGTTACCGCTTAAAAAAGACCGTTCAGTATACACAATCGTAGCAAGCAGATCACATATGTCTCCTGAAACGGAAGCTTTCATAAAGGAGAAAGAAAAAGAACATGGTCAGATCGAAACGATCTCCAAAGGAAGCTCACTCAAACTGTGCATGGTAGCCGAAGGCAGTGCAGATTGCTATCCACGCTTTGCACCCACTATGGAATGGGATACCGCCGCCGGACAGGGCGTTTGTATCTATGCCGGATTCGACGTGATCGACTGGAATTCGAAGCAGACCATGAAGTACAATCGGGAGGAGTTGTTGAACAACTGGTTTTTGGTGGAATGAAATCAACAACTGCTTCAAACCGGCTTTTTCATTATCTGATCAATTTGATCCGTAGATCATTATTCACCAGAATATACATTCCTGATCTCAACGAGCTAAGATCAAATTCAACTGAATTCTTCTCTTTCTGAGTTATATCCAGAGCAACTTCTTTTCCACTTAGCTCATAGATCGAGACATCTGAGTGTTGATCTAACCCTTCCAATACATATCGATGCTCACCTAAAGACTTCAATTTGTAACCAGTCATCAAATCATTCAGTCCAACCCCACTTACTTCGATCTGAACCGAAATCGTATCATCTCCACATTCATTCGAAGCTATTAGCTCAACCGTAAAAATTCCATTCGACAAGTATTCATGTTGAGGGTTCACTTCTGTTGACGTAATTCCATCGCCAAAATTCCATAACACCTCAGTTTCTCTCCAGCTTTCATTTTGAAATTGGACTATATTGTCTATCTGATCAAATGAAAAATAAGCAATCGCAGTTTCACTATTGGATCGAAGATGGAAAAGATCCAAACTATCCAAGACGGTCAATTCAGCCGCCTCCTGCAAGATCTGCGCAGTTACAGGATCCAACGTGCTGATATAACTTGCTCCAACCGGACTTTTCCTGAATAACGAAGCGTAGAAAGTCGATGCTGCCAAATAACTTCCGGCAACTGAAGGATGTGAACCGTCTCCAGAATACAATTGGATCGTTGGATAATTATCTCGGATATATCGCCATGCAGACCCTACCGGACTAACACTCGATTCTGTGGAATCAACAAAACGCAAATATGCCAGTCTCAATCGCTCATTCATTTTGTAAAACGTATTGATCGAATCCCATTGAGGATCTCCATTTTCTCTTCCCCAGGTCATGAAAAACATGGGCTGCGAACAATACCTGTTCTCATAAACACTATCACATAAATACTTAGAGTACGGTAAGGTTTGAGAGTTCACTTGTCCCGTTGGAAATGAAGGTTCCTGACTTTGTGCCTGCAAAACCACATAATCCCATGGCTTACTCCCGATCTTCGAAAAAGTTGTAGGATCATTGAAATGACTTTGAAAAGTGAATCCACCGTTTGTCTTTGAATCATAAGAGATCTTATCTCCTTTTGACAATGCCAGCTGACTCACCATCGTTGGAAGGTCGTTCACATAGATATAACTATTCCCTACCCACAGGACCGAAATACTATCCTGACCAAAAGAGATCAGACTTAAAAAAAAGTAGAATAAGGTGAGTTTAATTTGTTTCATATCAATTTATTTGTTGTCAAGACTCCAACTGTTTCAAGGGGTTGCTTCGTTGATAGTTCACAAAGATGTTCAATCAAGGAATCCTACCATCTCGCATAAAGATGAGAATATCCAACGTAAAAAGAGTAACTTTAAGCTACAAATGATTCGAATGAAAAAGTTTCTGCTCCTATGTTCATACACAGTTTTCTCACTGCAGCTTTTCGCTCAGTTCAGTTTTGTCTATTCGGATGACATCATCGTTAAGCGTGGCTCAGACACCTTGGATTTTGCGTGGACAGGTGGATTGAGCTATTCTCAATTAGCTGATATTGACATTGATTTCGACGGAGATCTTGATCTTTTTATTTTCGATCGAAGCAGTGATAACATTCGCGTTTTTACACAGGAAAATGACAACGGGAATAAATATTACAAGTTCAAATACGATGGTGCATCTTTATTTCCAAACGATATCTACTACAGAGCAACCACAGCTGATTATGACAATGATGGACGAAAAGACATCTTTTGCTATGGTATTGGCGGAATAAAAGTGTATCGAAATGTTGGGGATGCTACCAATGGTTTACAATGGGAGCTCGCTAAAAATCTTCTTTACTCAGATAACTGGGGGACTGAATTGAATCTTTATGTGAGTTCGGCGGATATTCCAGCGATTGTTGATGTTGAAGGTGATGGAGATCTAGATGTACTTACCTACCACATTGGAGGACAACATCTGCAATACCATAAAAACATGAGTATGGAGACTTACGGGATTCCTGACTCTCTGATCTTTGAGCTAAGAAACGAATGCTGGGGAACTTATAGGGAAGATATTAATACGAACACTGTCTTCCTGAATGATAATACACCTCCCTGTGCGGAGGGAAATGTACCGGGTGCTGAATCCAACATTCCTGATGATGTTTTAAAGAGCAAACCATCTGAGCAAACACAAAAACACTCAGGTTCAACAGTTCTTGCGCTGGACATAGACAACTCGGGAGTACTCGACCTTGTCCTTGGAGATGTCGCTTTTAACAATCTCGTTTTACTAACCAATGGAGGGGTGAGTCCTAATACCAATTCTGCCATGATCAGTGCAGATCCATCCTTTCCGTCGAACACAACGCCTGTAAATATAGAAGTCTTTCCTGCCGCATTCTTTGTGGATGTAGACTTCGATAATGTCAAAGACCTTGTCGTTGGAACCAATGCAAAAAACATTTCGGAAAATGAAAAAAGCATTTTGTATTACAAAAACACCGGAAGTAATAACGCGCCAAATTTCATTTTTCAGACAAACGAATTCCTTCAGAAGGAGATGATCGAACACGGTACCGGAGGAACGCCTGTCTTTTGTGACATCGACAACGATGGAGACCAGGATCTCTTCGTTGGAAACTTCTTCAGGCATCTTCCCGGATTATTGAAGGAAAGTACGATCGCATTCTATTTAAATACAGGAACATCAACTAATCCGGTTTACACTTTTGTCGATTATAACTTTGCCAATCTAAATTCCTTTTCATTGGGATTGAAAATGACCCCAACTTTTGGAGACCTTAACGGAGACGGGAAAAAGGATATGATCATTGGTCGGGAAGATGGTACACTGGCCTATTTTCAGAATATTGGCATACCACCTGCCATTAATTTTGCAGCTCCTGTCTTGAATTATCAGGATGGAAGTGGGACAACGATCAGTGCCGGTCAATATGCGGCACCTCAATTGTTCGACCTTGACAATGATGGATTACTGGACCTCATCATTGGAAAGAAAACAGGTGAACTCATTTATTACCGCAATGAGGGAACGACAGCAGCACCATCATTTGTGTTAACGAATTCCATGCTTGGGAATATTGATATTGCCACAGTAACTCCTGACGGTTATCCGGTTCCACATTTCTTCAGACACAACAATGTCACTTCTCTGTTTTTAGGAGCTTACGATGGAAAATTAAGGTATTACAATAATATCGATGGGAACCTTGCCTCAGGAAATACTTTCTTTTTGGTTTCAGATAACTTCCTTGGGTTTTCTTCAGGTGCATATAGCTCTTTTGCAGTGAATGACCTGGATGGAGACGGAAATCTAAATATGATCGCTGGACATGACCTGGGAGGTTTACTTCACTTTGAAGTCGATCCAAACTCAAATGTCGGATTGCAGGAAATATCAGTTGAATTTGATTTTTCAGTATTCCCAAATCCGGGAAATGGTTTATTTACTTTAATGACTGAAGAAGCCGGTTCGAAAAATATCCAACTCTGTGACCTTACCGGAGCTATTCTTTACAGCGAATCATTTGAAGGACATAAAATTTCTCTTGATCTTCAAATGCTGCCAAAAGGTATTTACATGTTGATGATGAATGATGAGAAGGGTTCATTCAAGTCAAAAAAGATCATCATTCAGTGACAAGAATTGCTTCATATCTACTCTTCATTCCCTGGCTTTCTTTTGGACAGTCCGATACAACTTTTTGTACCGAACCGGATCTGATGCCTGAACCACTGAATGGAAGTAAAGATTTCTTCTGGTTCAATGAACATTGTATTCGGAATCTTGAGCTAAGTTGTAATGAAGATCCTATCCTGGCTAGATTTTATATGGAAATCATTGTTGAACCTTCAGGAGAACTTTCAAGTGTCACAATGATCCAGAAAAATGATGATTTGGAATGTTATCTGGCTCCTTGTCCGACCGAAGGTGCAACTAGTTATACACCGGCGATGCTAAATGGCAAAACATGTCGATTTAAAGGAAGAGTGCCCGTGATCATTCATTTTGATTGATCGATCGATCGATCAGAACTACTTTTTCCCAAAAACCTTCTTTCTCGAATGTCAGTCCGACCGGCCTGTCGTATATCGCAAACATCGTAGAACCACTTCCCGACATCGATGCATAGATCGCACCCTCTTCATACAAAGTTTGCTTGATCTGCTCTAAAGTAGCATGGATTTTAAAGATCGATGGCTCGAAATCATTATAAAGAGAGCCCTTCCATTCGGTTACTGGTAAAGAGAGTATTTCCGCAACCGGCAAAGGTTCATTTCTAAACTCAATTCCTGCATATGCCTCACGAGTACCGACATGAATGCCCGGATTAACGACCTTTAGAGAATATCCTTTAAGAACGACATCAACTGGTGTAAGGATCTCCCCTCTTCCTTTTGCGATTTGTGGTACATCTTTAATAAAAAAGGGACAATCACTTCCCAATTGCGCAGCGAGCTCTTCAAGATCAACATCCGACACTCCTACTTGAAAGATCTCATTCAACCCTCTCAGGACATAAGCTGCATCAGCAGAACCGCCACCCAGACCTGCACCCATTGGAATTTCTTTTCTCAGGTGCATAAAAACATTCCCAATTCCGTAGGTCTTCTGAAACAATCTGAAAGCCTTTACACAGAGATTGTCTTCTAAATTACCATCTACGGTCAGTCCTGTTTGACGGAAGGAGAACTCATCTTTTGGGATAATTTCCAGCACGTCAAAAACCGGGATAGCCATCATGCACGAATCGATCTCATGATAACCGTCTGACCTTTTGTATAACACGTTGAGGCCCAGATTTACTTTTGCCGGCGGAAATAATATCATGAAACAAAGGTAGAAGAACAAAACAATTTAAGTAAATTTGGAGCTTCAAATAACGAAGTCTATGGCTATTTATCTTGATTTTGAAGAACCACTTAAGGCATTAGAGGAGCAGATCGAACAAACAAAAGAGATCGGCGCGAGTACGGAAGTTGATATGTCCGATAAGATCAAAGAACTTGAGGACAAGTTGAAGGAAAAGACAAAGGAGATCTTTGAGAACCTAACGCCATGGCAGCGTGTTCAATTGAGTCGACACCCAGAGCGTCCGTATACTCTTGCATATATTGATGCAATCACTGGAGGACAATTCCAGGAGTTGCACGGCGACAGAAGTGTAAAGGATGATAAGGCAATGGTCGGCGGTTTTGGTTTAGTTGATGGTCAGACCTTCATGTTCATTGGACAGCAGAAAGGGATCAATACGAAAATGCGTCAGTACAGAAACTTTGGGATGCCTAATCCTGAAGGTTACCGTAAAGCATTGCGTTTGATGAAAATGGCTGAGAAATTCAATAAGCCAATAATTACCTTTATTGATACTCCTGGAGCATTCCCAGGTCTTGAAGCTGAAGAAAGAGGTCAGGGTGAGGCTATTGCAAGAAATATCTATGAAATGATGCGACTAAAAGTTCCTGTAATCTGTATTATCATCGGAGAAGGAGCTTCAGGTGGAGCTTTGGGAATCGGAGTTGGAGACAGGGTTGTGATGCTTGAGAATACCTGGTACTCGGTTATTTCTCCTGAATCATGTTCTTCGATCCTTTGGAGATCATGGGATTACAAAGAAAAAGCTGCAGATGCATTAAAGCTGACTTCTGAAGACATGAAGAAAAATGGTCTTGTTGACGATGTGATCAAAGAACCAAGTAATGGAGCACACAGAGATAATCAGACGATCTTTAACAATGTAAAAAAATACATCAAGAAAGCAACGAAAGAGCTTCAAGAGCTCACTCCGGACGAAAGGATCAATAATAGGATCGAGAAGTTCAATAAAATGGGAGTTTGGAAATAATATTCAGATCGCCTTCGGGCGATCTTTTTGTATGAGGCTGTTTCCCTTCATATTCCCCCTTCTACTTCTTGCTTCCTGCGGCTCAAAGAATGTACCTGCACCTGATGATCCGGAAGCTTTTAGTATTCGATTGCTTACGGCGGTTCGTAATGGATCAGATATGGCTCCCTATCAGGATACTCTGAAAAAAAGTGATCTTGATGTATTGGAAAATGGTTTAAGATCGGACGAAGAAAAAAAGTCTTTTTGGATCAATCTCTACAATGCATTTGTTCAGATCGAGTTAGATCAACGCAATGGCTGTTATAGCAGTAAGGATGCTTTTTTCAATGCTAAAAATATCTCAATTGCTTCCGAAAACATTTCTTTGAACGATATCGAGAACAGCATTCTAAGAAGAAAAGACGCTCTTTTCAATGACAAATTGAGTCCATCTAAGCTTGATAACAGAATTCATTTTGCACTCAATTGTGGTGCTGCTTCTTGCCCACCAATTTCCTGTTATCATTCATCCGGGATTGAAGACCAACTCGAGCAGTCTGAGGATCTTTTCATCCGTGGAACCTCGAAATATGATCCGATCAATAATACTCTTGAGATTAGTGAGATCTTTAACTGGTATAAAGATGACTTTGGTGGTCAATCAGGAATACTTCAATTAATGTCCGAAAAAGGTATCATTCCTTTATACTCAAACCCTACAATTCAGTTTAAACCTTACGATTGGACGATCACAGAACCAATTTTTCTTGAATAAATGAGGATTTGTGTGATTATTCCTGCGTTCAATGAAGGTCCTTCTATCCGAAAAGTGGTCGAAGAAATCGATCGATCCATCGTTGAGGAAGTCATTGTTGTCAGCAATGGATCTACAGACAACACTGAACAGGAAGCACAAAAAGCCGGAGCTAGTGTTTTAACTGAAAACCGAAAAGGATATGGTTGGGCATGCCTTCGGGGAATAGCGTACGCTTCTGAACATCATTTTGAGCTGATCGTATTCATGGATGGTGATCACGCAGACCACGCTGACGAAATGCCTTTGCTGATCGATCCCATTTTAACCAACAAGGTTGATTTCGTAATTGGAAGCAGGGTTGGTAAGTATCGTGAGAAAGGATCCATGACGCCTCAACAAGTTTTCGGTAACAGGCTAGCAACAAGACTCATCCGATTATTCTATGGGTTCAAATTTTCGGATCTCGGCCCTTATAGAGCGATCAGGACCAGCTCTCTGCTCAGTCTCAAAATGGCAGACAAAACCTATGGGTGGACAATAGAAATGCAGATCAAAGCCATCAAAAAAAAGCTCAGGATCAAAGAGGTTGAAGTGCACTACAGGCAAAGGATCGGGGTATCTAAAGTTTCTGGAACCATCAAGGGTACGATCATGGCAGGAATAAAAATCACATTTGCCGTCCTTAAATATCGATTTTGATTAACTTTGTCAGTTTGGAAAATAAAACTTTGCAGCTACCATGCTAAGATCTCTTTTACTACTGCTTATGACCTTCACTCTGGTGTCAACATCTTTGTATAGTCAGAGCAAACTCGTTGAAGGAAAATTTCTTGATGAAAAAACGATGCGTCCGATCGATGAATTGGAAGTTGCGCTGAAGAATACCACCAACGGAAAAACGATCGTCACAGAAACTGATGCTGACGGAATCTTCAAATTCAAAAATATTCCCTTCGGTAAGTACCGTTTGAAAGTAATCGATAAGGATTACAATGCGAAAACATTCAACTTATTCGAAATCACTGAAGAACACAAGGAGCATTATACCTTCAACATGGATGACGAAAACACCTTTAAAACATCTTTAAAGGTTGCCTGGATGTTCAACTGGGGTGATCGTGAGACAACAAATAATGCCGGGGAGAAGATCATTAAAGAACATTACTGGTCTCATTTGACAGGAAAGATCATTCTAGGAATCTACGCTTTTTGTCTGATCCTTATTTTCTTCTATTCAGTGTTGCAATTGTCTCTTGCGATTGCATACGTGAAGAACAAAAAGAAGAAGAAGAACGAGGTAAAACCTGTTTTTGATCCTGCTAAAGCTCCAATGGTTACGGTTCAATTACCGATGTTCAACGAATTATACGTAGCCGAACGAATCATTGAAACCTGTGCAGCATTTGATTATCCAAAGGATAAATTACAGATCCAGGTACTTGACGATTCTACGGATGAAACTAAGGATGTGATCGCTAAAAAAGTTGCTGAGGTAGCAGCCAGAGGAATCAATATCCAGCACATTCACAGAGTTGACAGAACCGGGTATAAAGCTGGAGCACTTGATGCTGCTATGGACAGAGTTCAGGGAGACTTCATTGCCATCTTTGACTCAGATTTTGTTCCGGATGCAGATTTTCTTCAGAAGACAATGCCTTATTTCGAAAATGAAAAGATCGGTGTTGTTCAAACGCGTTGGGGTCACATCAATAAGGACTATTCATTATTGACAGAACTTCAGGCTTTCGGTTTGAACGGTCACTTTGCTATTGAGCAAGGTGGACGAAACGCAGCTGGACACTACATCAATTTCAATGGAACCGGAGGGATCTGGAGAAAGACATGTATCGAAGATGCAGGTGGATGGGAACACGATACACTTACTGAAGACCTTGACCTAAGCTACAGAGCTCAGATGAAGGGATGGAAGTTCAAATATTTGGAGGATGTGATTGCACCTGCTGAATTACCGATCACAATGTCTGCTTTGAAAAGCCAGCAGCATCGTTGGATGAAAGGAGGGGCAGAATGCTTCATCAAAATGCGTAGACGTTTGATCACAACCAAAGGGATCAAATTATCCGACAGAATTCATGGGATGTCTCACTTGTTCAACTCTTCGGTCTTCATTTTCATTTTAGTTGTATCGTTATTGAGTGTGCCTGTTCTGCAGATCAAAGACAGTTTTTCTGATCTGAATCTGATTCTTCAGTTCATGGCTTTCTTCATCATCAGTACGGTTTTCTTAATGTTCTATTACTGGCAATCCTATAGAGACAAGACTGAGAAAAAATTAGGTTCATTCTTTCGATTCGTAGGACGTTTCTTTGAATTCCTGATCGTTTCCATGGGATTATCCTTGAGTAATACTGTCGCAGTAATTGAAGGGTACATGGGAATCAAAAGTTCATTCGTGAGAACTCCTAAATTCAATGTGGCGAAGAAGGGTGAATTCAAAGGAAATAAATACGATAAGAAAAGTCTTTCGATCATCAATATCGGAGAGCTATTATTGTTTCTTTTATTCGCATTTACTGCAGTGAATCGTGCGATATACGGTGACCTTGGAATGGTACCATTCCACTTGATGCTTGCAACAGGATACGGTCTTGTATTCTTCTATACGATCAAAGAAATTAGAGAATCCGGAAAATAATCAATGACAGGAAACTGGAATTATAGGGTGATCATTTCAATATTGATCACCCTTTTTTATTTGTTGTCACTCTTCCTGACCACCAGGTTCGATTATTCTCATCAATTTGAGGAGATTCTATTTTGGCTCCTGATCAGTTTTTCTTTGTTCTTGTTGATCATTCGTAAAATCCCTGCTAAACACCTCTGGGTCCTTCTTTCATTGTCCTTAATCGTATTTCTCTTTGATCTTCCCAATTTGACAGTTGATCATTACCGATTTATCTGGGACGGTGAAATCGCTACCAAAGGATATAGTGCCTATAGATATACACCGGAGCAGCTTATAACACATTTCAGGGATGACAATTATTTGGCATCTCTCTACCAAGGCATGAGTGATCTTTCTAAGTCGAACCCAACTGTTTACACACCTATTAATCAGCTATTTTTCAGGTTAAGTGCCCTATTCACTGATGATCTATACCATGCGGTTACCCTTCTTCGATTGATCCTGATTTCTTCTCATTTGATGACTGGATTATTTCTGATCAAACTTTTGAAATCGATCAACCGATCAGAGAAACTTGCCTGGTTTTATCTTTTAAATCCACTGGTGCTACAAGAAACGATCTATAATATCCACTTCGAAGGAATGATGGTCATGTTTTTATGCGTTTCATTTTATTTTCTAGTGAAACAAAAGTGGCTGACATCATCTCTTTTTTGGTCCTTGTCTATCAACATCAAATTACTACCTCTCATCCTTTTGCCTTTCATTTTTAGAAACGTGAAAATGGCTGTCTCCTCATTGATCTATGTTTTGATCATTACAACAACGTTCATCCTGTTTTACTTGTCATTCGACAAACTGGAATTTGGTCATTTTCTGGATGGAATGCGTCTATATTTCGGGGTATTCGAATTCAACTCTTCCATTCTGGAACTCTTCCTTCATTACGGAAAATGGAAATATGACTGGAACATGACCAGGATCTATGCACCCTACCTTTCACGAATGGCGATCAAGATCATTTTGCTCTTGTCGTTAATCGGAATTCCTGAAAATTGGACTGGAGTTTTTCGACGAATGACAATTGCATTATTTTTTTATTTTCTTTTGAGTTCGACTGTGCACCCATGGTATCTGATAACAATGCTGTTTTTGGGCGTCATAAGTGGTTTCAGTTCGATCGTTCTATGGTCAATGACCATTGTTCTTTCATATGCCTTTTACGACCCTGTATCAAAAGAATATTTCGAGATGCTAAGATGGATCGAATACCTACCTGTAGTTTTCTTATTTGTCTATGAAGTAGCAAAGGGAGGACTACTCACTAAATGGATCAATAGTCATTCGTAAGTATCAACATGCGAATGACGTTTGGGTACCGGATCGTGTCCGTGTCCACCCCAAGGATTGCAACTCAGTATTCGCTTGACCGATAAATATGAACCCTTGATCGGACCCCACTCCTGCAAAGCCTCAATGGTATAATGCGAACACGTTGGAGTATATCTGCAGCTTGCCGGAAAGATCGGTGAAATAAACCATTGATATAACCTGACTAGGATCACTAGGGGGAATGAAAGTATCTTTCTGATCATCTCAACAAAAGTACAAAATAAGATAAGTCAACAGATTGTTTAAAAAGTAGTAACCAGTTGTTAATAAATCGTTTTTTTGTTAGATTTAGAAACTGTTAATACTCAAACCCTGCATGAAATTAAAAAATCTCCTCCTTCTCAATGCAGCATTTTGGTGCATAGCATTGTTTGGTTTTGCTCAGCCATACAATTCATGGGATGATGAAAAAGTGGAAGTTCAGACCAATTCGGAAGTGTCTGTTATCATGGATGCCGATGCGCTTTTTTCTGATCGATGGGACATTTTACCACAACCAAATTTCTGGAAACAGATCATGACCCTATCTCCGGATTCGTGCCTAATTAACGTTGCCTCCAATAGGCAAATTCTAACAAAAATGTCTATTCGAGACTGGTCAGCTCAATCTGAATATCAAAAAGGACTGGTGAAAGATAGCTTGAAAAGGATGTATGGTATCTCTCCAGATGAGCGCATTTATATAACAACAGGCAAAAATGACTTTTATCGTTTTAAGGATGTCTACCCTCAATTATCAAGAGGTATAGAAGTTTTTGAAAAGAATAATGTTGACCCTTGGTATGCTCAGGCTATCTTACTCATTGAAAGTCCGGGACAATTGAAGAAATCTGTTTCAGGAGCCTATGGAGCATTTCAATTAATGCCTGATGTAGCGAGAGCTCAGGGCTTAATCGTGAATTCATCGGTAGATGAGCGTAAAAACTTTGACCGTTGCGCCTACGGAGCTGCCAGACTTATAAGCAAAGTTTGTGTTCCTGAGGCCAGAAGAATTCTAAAAGCTCATGGATTAAGTTATAATGAAAGTGACCTGTGGTTCAGACTTTTTGTCCTGCATGTGTATCATGCTGGCTCGATGAATGTAAGTGCTGTGGTTAAAAAGATCAATCCGACAGAAGGCAGTATTGAATTAATTAAATCCATGTGGCAAACAAGTGCTGCCGGATTCGGAAACAATTCTCAAAATTACACCCAACTGGCGCTTGCAGCTCAATTGATCTTGCACGACCTGATCTATGAACATTGCGAAGAAATTTATGACTGCTCACTTGCTGAGCTATAATAAAAAAGCCCTCTTTCGAGGGCATTCCTTTTAAATTGACATTCCGGCTATCCGATCTGAGAAATCTTCGATCAGCATATCCGCCACTTGTTTCATTATATTTTGGTTTCCATCTTTCGCTTTCACGATCAACTTGCTACCGTTGTTATTCATTTCAAAGTTCACGTATTTAACAAGGTAAATGAGCCTCTGCTCATCCTCAAGCATAAACTCTTCTGTGTCAATACCGTCCAGATTAATAAAGAAATTGATACCATTTTTCCCAAAATTCTCACACCCTTTAGGAATTTTGATCTTCTTACCAGCTTGCGGTACAAATGCAGGGTCAGAGTATGCCGCAAGACTTGATGAAGATAATTCCACTTTTGCCATACCGATCTTCAAAAACTCTTCCATAGACTGTGCAAGCTCATATCCATTCTTCTCAATTCCAAGATAGACATTAAAATCCGGCTCCATTGCCCCACTTTCCAATGGATTACCAACCATTACAGCTCCTATCTGTCCACTAAGCAAACCTGCCAGAGCATCATCTCCCCCAGACATTAAAGCGATCTGTGCCGGTGCTCCAATTAACGAAGCCAGTTCTTTTAGTGTGTTTGGAGAAAACTCATCAAGGAACTGCTGCATTTTCTTCATGTCAATGTTAGTTGACAATCCTATCCTTGCTTCACCTGTGCCCAGCTTTGAAACCAATTTTGCGCTATTATCTTCCTTAAAGAACATTCTGCTTGCCATTGCTTCTGAAAAAAGATTCTTTGTTTCGAAGACCAATTCTCCTTCATTCAGATGAAGCATACTCATAACATAAGAATCCTCCACCATTTTCTTTACTTCAGCTTGCTTTTCCTTACTCAAGGAGTTCAAGTCTGTATTTGAAGTGCTGTACAAGTTGTTCATTGAAACTCCGATAATTAAGTCTCCATCAGTATTGAGAATTTCGTCAATTTTCCCTCCTGAAACATCATCAGTCACTTTCTTGAAGGCTTCTACAGTATATTTCTTGCCATTGAAGTCTCCTTTCTTGGTGATCATAATTGCAAGGTTCTTTTTAATTCCAAATGCAACGTCTCCACTTTCAAAGAAATGAATCTCACCCTCTTTGTTCAGATCAAATCCTTTTCTTGTTAAGTTGGCAACCAGAGAGTCTGAATTCTTTACCTCCAGGAAACCATAGGTAGTAGCAGGAGTGCCGTCCTCTGCAAATGGACCTTCCAATGCAAAATGAACGGGTGTTTCAAGATTCAAACTATTCCCCATTTCATCCAGTTCCTTGTTCAGTATCAGACCAAATTTTGGTACTGATTTATATTCTGATTTTTTAAGGATCTCATTCAAATTAACTTTACCAAAAGCAACAATCGTCTCATGCTGATTCATGAATGCGGATAAATACTCCTGGATTGGACGTTCATCTTTATTACCTCCACAAGAAAATAGAAGGACAGACAGAACTAACAGCGAAAAGATTTTTTTCATGGTCAATGTTTTGATGATCAAATTTAGACAAATTAAGATTACCTCTTCTTACACATCTTATGCCACGATGAATTATTTTTGTCCATGCACTTTATTGAACCTCATTATGACTGGCGACTATATTATATAGCGTCCGAAGATCCTTACTCTCCTTTTTATGAAAGAGAGTATAGTGAATTTGAGTTCAACAACACGGTTTACAACTTTTATCTCCATCCACAGTGGGATTATTTTGGATCTCCTACTCTTTTCTTGAAGATCCTTTTTGCAGATTACGATAAAGGATACGTGATCATTGAAATGATCGGAGAGTGGAATGACGCTATTGAAAATGACATCATGATCTTGAAGAGGGACATTATTGAGCCTCTGATGCTCGAAGGGATCGACAAATTTATCATGATAGGGGAAAATGTATTGAACTTTCATTATTCTGATGATAGTTACTACGAAGAGTGGTTTGATGAAGTGGATGAAGGATGGATCGCTTTGATCAATTTCCACGATCACGTCATTCGTGAATTTGAAAAGATCGGAGTAGATCAATACTTTTTAATGGGAGGAGAATTGGAAGATATCGAATGGCGAACTTATATGCCGTTTCAGTTTTTCAAAAAGGTAAATGATCTGGTTGAGAAACGATTAAATTAAAAAAGGCTCCATCTGGAGCCTTTCATATTTTCTATCGATCTCTGATCACTTCTGGATCATGATCTTCGATTGCATTGAATTGTTATTAACGAACAAGTTTACAAAGTAAATTCCGGACTTTAGTTCTGAAGGCAAAACGATTTGCTCTTTATTTTTTCCGATCGACGCATTTCCAAGGTTGTTTGTAAACACGGATCTACCATTCACGTCAACCACATTCAAGAACATTTCTCCTGTGATCAAGCTATTGAACGACATTGTCAATACATTAGAACTATTATTAAATCCTGCAGTAAAGTCTGAATCGAACTTATCATTTTCATTCACTGAAGCAGCACTTCCGACAATATGCTGTGATGTGTAAATTACATCTCCATTGTCACTACCATTGTTGTTCGCTTTATTTGTGGCTACATAGAAAGTTACATTTCCAACATCAGTTGATGGAGCAGTCCATTGCCATATCCATGCCATATTTGCCGAGGTATTTGAGGCAGCAGTGTGGTTGGCATATTGTCTAGATAATGCAGTTGAAGTAGTAACGGCTGTTCCACCACCTACCTGACCAACAAAAGTACCAGCCATGTTATTCGATGCATCAAGAGCCGTCGCCTGAAAACCTTTTTTAGCAGGAGCAGAACTCATTGATACAGAAACATTATATGTCTGACCAGGTAAGTATGAAGTTACTTGGGTAAATCCATCTAATAGGACAAAGACGTTTTCAGTCGATCCTGATTGTGCTGTACCACTGTGGCAGGAAGTACAATTTTGTTCACCAGGTGCACCAGTTTTCGAAATCGGAGCACCTCCTGAGCTTAGGTGGATTTTTTTATCCAGATACTTATTGATTTCAATCTTACCTGTTCTCTGCATCGCAATTGAACCAATTGCCAACAAAACACCCCCAATTAATGTGTAGTTTTTATTCATAGTTTAGCTTTTGTACAAATTTAATTATTTAGTTTACCTTGATTGATCCAACAGTTGAATTTTTGAATCAAAGAATCATTTAATGCCGGACCATTTTGAGGCATCAACTGAAATCCATCTCCCCTCATAGCATTCAATGCAGAACTTGCATTAGCGGATATATTAGTATGGTTTGTAAAGGTATATCCCGTTGTATTGCCAACATCATGACAACTTGTACAATTATCTGTTATCAAAGGAAGAATTTCCTGATTAAAATAAATTGTATCTGTACAATTCGGATCCAAAATAGAGGTTACCTTGTCTTTTTTACAAGATGTCGTTCCCAGGAACAACGATGCTACGAAGATTGAATAAAATGTAATTTTCATAGAATTAAGAACGTTTGTTCAAGAACAAAGGTTTGACTGAAAACCATGCTAATGCCGGAAAAAATAACATTGGCATCACGAATCCTTTGTAATAATCAATCATCAAAGCAGCATCCTCATTCTTAAAAACAGGATCATTGGACTTGAGAATATAAAAAACTGAACCTAGAGAGCATGCGGCTAATAACAATCCAAAGACAGTATCCGCAATGTTCTCGTTATTGATCACTTTTCTAATCCCGAAATGAATAAAGCTTGCGGCCAAAACAACCATGAGGCAAGTAGAGATTACATGCACAGTCCCCGCTGCTTCAGAAAAATCGACCAATACACTGAAATAAAAACCTGTGTAGATCAAACATGCAATTGAAGCTAATATCGCCGAGACTATACCATGAATTAAAGTTTGTTTAAACATGATCTTATTTTTTAACTGGGATTGAATAATCAATATTCATGACGTTAGGTACTGCTTGACTTGGTTTCCCCACTTTATAATCCATTCTGTTTACCTGAAACGAGCCCGAAAAAACTAGCCCCTCACCTTTCTTAGTAACCTTAAGCGGAACTTTTTTGTCTTTGGTGATACCTTTAATCTTCAGAGAACCATAGACCACATAATCGGATCCTGATTTCTCTATCTTGCTTGATACATACTTTATGTCTGGGTGCTTACCTGCATCAAACCATTCAGATGTCTGCGCTTTTTTGTTTTTCATCCCATTTCCAGTACTGATCGACGAAACAGGAAATGTAAGATCAAATTTTGAACTAGACAGATCATCCTCATCAAACTTGATCGTTCCTTTAACATTAAACGTACCCGATGGATCCTTACTTTTAAATTCAATCGAATATCCGTCCTGAATACTATAATTGCTTGCTGTAATGGACGAAACAAATGCAGAGGTTAATAATAATGTTGCTCCTAATAGTGGTAAAAAAATTCTTTTCATAATATGTGTGTTAACCTTTTTCAAATTTCCTAGAAATACAAAAACCAAGCCTGAATTGACCTTTTAACCAATCTGAAAATGTATATGGAATAAATTGTGCCTCCCCGAATCCTTTTGAATTGGTGAAATTCACTGTGAAATTGTGACCGAAAGTGATCCATTCATAGGCGATTCCAATACTATTTTTATAGGTTGATCTATAATCGTCATCCGTTAAACCGTAATAACATTCAAGCAAAATTGCTTTCGTATCCGAAAGTCCGATTCGTGCCGCTGCTCCCATGGCAAAAAGTGAATTAACATCGTCTTGTGCGACATAATTCCTATGAACCAATGTAGGCATAACAGCCAAAGACAATCTTTTACCAAAAGAACGGGCAATATTCAACTGAGTACTGTATGCAAATCTGTGCTGCCATTCCGGGAAATGTGATACTTGTCCAAGATCTTCAGATGCTGTCATATATGTGAAGAAAGATGACCCGACGACGGTTAGTGACAATGGGGATTTCCCTTTCTCCTGTTTGATCGCTCTATATTTCACAAATCCATCAATTAAAGATTTATAAGGTGCACCTGTACCTTTAGATCTTCCAAGACCAATCATTAACTTATCATTTATCCCATATTCAAAAGCGAAACGGATATCAGAAGAATTATCAAACCCAAAGAAAGCTTGCGCCCCTCCTTCATCACCGGCGATATCTCCAAATCGGTGCTCGATGCGGAATTCCAAAACTCCTTTCGCTAATGTCTCAACTGAATGTCCATTTATAACTCTAGTTGAGTGAAAGGTAGCTTCATCCATTTCATAGCTGTAATCCTCCTCAATTGATTCAGTTTCGATATCCTCTTGGGAATAGCTATGAAAAAAGATCAGCGAAGCTGCACAAATAGATATTATTTTCATTTTTTATTTTCTTTTTCGACAGGTCTTTTGCAACAAAAAATAGCTATTTTAGGTAGCGCTAAGGTTTAGTCTTTTTTAGACGATTAAAACTAACAAAAAGTTGGTAGAATGTCTAGGAACTTATTGAAAACCCAACCGATTATTACATGACTAAAAAAGAGATTCGATCTAAGTACAAGGAAATAAGAGGGTTACTTTCTCCTGGTGAATTAGAAAAAAGGTCTGAATTGATCTGTGAATCACTTTTTGCCAATTTTCAATTGGCCGAAAAGACGGTGAGTGTTTTTCTTCCTATTGAACGATTCCGAGAAATAAACACCTACATGATCCTTGAAAAAGGAATTTCTATTGGAGCAAGAATGGCACTTCCAAAAATCAATGAGTCAAATTTATCCATGAAACACATTTTATATGAAAGTCAGGCTCAATTGGAAGTGAACAATCTTGGAATCCCTGAACCCAGATTTGGGAAAAATGTGAATATCAAGGATGTTGAGATCGTTTTAGTTCCTCTTTTGGCAGTTGATAAAAATGGCAACAGAGTGGGATACGGTAAAGGGTATTATGATCGCTTTCTAAAAAAATGCCCATCCACCACTTTCTTTATCGGCCTTAGCCTTTTTGATGAATTTGAGGAAATCTCCGATCTTGAAGAATTCGATATCCAGCTTCATTTCTGTGTCACTCCTAACATAGTACATCGGTTTGTCTGATCATCAGGGTAAATTTCATCTTCTAGCAATATTTCTTATTCCTGGATTTCTGGTCACGATTTTCATGACTGAATCCGTTATTTGGTCTATTCTTTATCTGTTCATCGCACTAATTATTATCCTGATAACCTTTCGGAAGAAAAATCGTAAATTGCAGTAACCTACTGCATGCGATTCTACTATCTCATATTAGCATGGCTCATTTGCTCCTCGATACAGTTTTCTGAGATCGCAAGACCCGTATTTGGTGTTCGAGTGGCCTTTCAAGCCAATTCTGCAATAACTACATTCGTCTGTTTCTTGGACAACGGACGTGTATATACTCATAAGAGAGTAGTCACACAAGATGAATTCATAAAGATCATTTCTGGCTATTGGCCAAGCATTTACAATCCAAAAAGGATCAATTATTTTGAAGAACGCAATCTTCCTTGTGGTTTTCAGCTGGACTCTATCACCAATAAACCAATCACTTATTGTCCAGCATTTGATTCTTTATGGAAAATTAGATTTTCAACCTATCCCTATCGGACATCAGCAGAAATAGGGTGGAGCAATAAACTGCACAAACCAGCGCCGGGTCAGGAGATCTATTTGTACAACAATTACGGTATCAAACAAATTGATGCGGATTTCTTTCTGGATACCAATTTCTGGAAATTACTCAATGATGTTTTAGACCCTAAATGGGTTAGGAATTACAAGTCACTTAATTAATTTGGAGTTTTATTGCCCTGTTAAACTAACTCAATTCGTCCGAAAGGACTTTATAAGTTGGATCCTCCATAATATTAACATCAATAATCGACTCAGCATTCTTTAGCAATTCCTTGCAATCAGGACTCAAATGTCTCAGATGGACATTCTTCCCTGCTTTTTGATACCTTTCAGTTATCCTATTCAAAGCCTCTATAGCAGACATATCCACAACTCTACTTTCAGCAAAATCTATTATTACTTCTTTAGGATCGTTCAGAACATCAAATTTTTCTCCAAATGCTGTTACTGAAGCAAAAAACAAAGGGCCGTAGATCTCGTAATGTTTTACTCCTTCATCGTCAATGTATTTTCTTGCCCTAATTCGTTTCGCATTGTCCCAGGCAAAAACCAGAGCAGAGATAATTACACCAGAAATCACAGCCAAAGCTAAATTATGTAAAAACACCGTTACCAGTGTGACCAATACCATTACGATAATATCTGATTTGGGCATTTTATTTATTGTCTTTAATGACGCCCATTCAAATGTTCCAATTGAAACCATGATCATTAATCCCGTTAATGCAGCCATGGGTACCTTTTCGATCAACGAAGATCCAAACATTACAAACATTAAAAGCATAATTGATGCAACAATTCCACTCAATCGTGCTCGTGCTCCATTGGATACATTGATCAGACTTTGTCCGATCATTGCGCAACCACCCATACCGGAGAAAAATCCAGATAGTATATTCGCAGCTCCTTGAGCCAAAGTTTCCTTATTTCCTTTACCCCTGCTCTCTGTGAGTTCATCTACTATATTCAATGTCAACAGACTTTCAATTAAACCCACACCCGCAACTATCAATGCGTAAGGAAATATAATTATTAAAGTATCAAGAGTCCAGGGAATTTGAGGAATATGAAACGGCGGAAATTCACCTTTGATTGATGCTATATCACCAACTGTTTTTGTGTCAATATTTAACATTACAACCAAAGCAAACACAGTTAATATTGCAGTCAAAGAAGCGGGAACCACTTTTGTTAACTTCGGTAATCCCCATATGATTAGCATGGTCAGCAATACCAAACTCAGTAATACATACAATGTTGTACCTGACAACCAATTTCCAGTATCGTCTTTGAATTGATCCAATTGAGACATAAAGATGATCAGAGCAAGCCCATTTACAAAACCAAAAATGACGGGATGTGGAACTAGACGTATTAATTTGCCCAACTTTAAAAGACCTGCTAACATTTGTATCAAACCAGCTAAAATGACGGTAGCGAAAACATATTCCACTCCCTGATCCTTTACTAAGGTTATCAATACAACCGAAACTGCACCCGTTGCACCAGAGATCATTCCTGGTCTCCCTCCAAAAATTGAGGTGATCAATCCCATGACGAATGCTGCATACAGACCTGTCAACGGTGATAGGCCTGCAATCATTGCAAACGCCACTGCTTCGGGAACTAGTGCAAGTGCAACTGTGAGTCCTGAAAGGATCTCATTTTTGTAATTAACTTGTTGTGAAAAATCAAATAAACGAATAACCTCTTTCAACATTACTTTATTTCTGCTTTTTAAAAAAGCTGGTTTGAATCCATATAAACTAAAAAACCCTGACTACGGAGTAATCAGGGTTTAGAAAAGCGGCATCGACTTACTCTCCCACCCGCGAAGCAGGCAGTACCATCAGCGCTAGTGGGCTTAACTTCTCTGTTCGGAAAGGGAAGAGGTGGACCTCACTGCTATAGACACCTAAAATCATAAATATCTTAAGTATTTGACTATCGGATGATTGAAGTAGAAGAAAAATGTTGCAAGAAAAGAGTCATAAGTCTACGGGTAATTAGTACTACTCGGCTTTGACGTCACCGTCTTTACACCTGTAGCCTATCAACGTGGTCGTCTTCCACGGCCCTTAAAAGAAATCTCATCTTGAGGTGAGTTTCGTGCTTAGATGCTTTCAGCGCTTATCTCATCCGAACATAGCTACCCTGCGATGCAGCTGGCGCCACAACAGGTACACCAGAGGTTCGTCCACCCCGGTCCTCTCGTACTAGAGGCAGGTCCTCTCAAATTTCTAACGCCCACAACAGATAGAGACCGAACTGTCTCACGACGTTCTGAACCCAGCTCGCGTGCCACTTTAATGGGCGAACAGCCCAACCCTTGGGACCTTCTCCAGCCCCAGGATGTGACGAGCCGACATCGAGGTGCCAAACCCCCCCGTCGATATGAGCTCTTGGGGGAGATCAGCCTGTTATCCCCGGAGTACCTTTTATCCTTTGAGCGATGGCCCTTCCATGCGGAACCACCGGATCACTATGCTCTAGTTTCCTACCTGATCGACTTGTCGGTCTCTCAGTCAAGCACCCTTATGCCATTACACTCTACGCACGGTTACCAAGCGTGCTGAGGGTACCTTTAGGAGCCTCCGTTACTCTTTTGGAGGCGACCACCCCAGTCAAACTACCCACCACACAATGTCCCCCCGGAGGGGTTAGACATCAGATAATCCAAGGGTGGTATTTCAAGGACGACTAATCTACACCTAGCGATGCAGCCTCAACGTCTCCCACCTATCCTACACATGAATTACCCAATGTCAATGTGAAGCTATAGTAAAGGTTCACGGGGTCTTTTCGTCCCGTTGCGGGTAATCGGCATCTTCACCGATACTACAATTTCACCGAGCTCATGGCTGAGACAGTGCCCAGATCGTTACACCATTCGTGCAGGTCGGAACTTACCCGACAAGGAATTTCGCTACCTTAGGACCGTTATAGTTACGGCCGCCGTTTACTGGGGCTTCAATTCAATGCTTCGCCGAAACTAACATCTCCTCTTAACCTTCCAGCACCGGGCAGGTGTCAGGCCTTATACTTCATCTTTCGATTTTGCAAAGCCATGTGTTTTTGTTAAACAGTCGCCTGGGCCTATTCACTGCGGCTCTGTTGCCAGAGCGTCTCTTCTCCCGAAGTTACGAGACCATTTTGCCTAGTTCCTTAGCCATGAATCACTCGAGCACCTTAGGATTCTCTCCTCGACTACCTGTGTCGGTTTACGGTACGAGTTGTTATAACCTGAAGCTTAGAGGTTTTTCTCGGGATCTCTTACATACACTATCCAATTGGCCGAAGCCGCTCGGTACTATCAAGTTCGACTCTCAGGACGGATTTGCCTATCCCAATCAACGCCTACACTCTTTAACGTACTATTCCGTCAGTACGCGGTACTTTCATTGATCCGTCACCCCATCGCAGTTATAACAAGTACTGGAATATTAACCAGTTTGCCATCCACTACCCCCTTCGGGTTCGCGTTAGGTCCCGACTAACCCTGGGACGATTAACGTAGCCCAGGAAACCTTAGTCTTTCGGTGTGCAGGTTTCTCGCCTGCATTATCGTTACTTATTCCTACATTTGCTTTTCTATACCCTCCAGCACTGCTCACGCAACACCTTCAACGGTTATAGAATGCTCCCCTACCAGTATATATTACTATATAATCCATAGCTTCGGTAGTATGCTTAATGCCCGCTTATTATCCACGCACGATCGCTCGACTAGTGAGCTGTTACGCACTCTTTAAATGAATGGCTGCTTCCAAGCCAACATCCTAGCTGTCTATGCAACCGCACAACGTTTATTCAACTTAGCATACATTTGGGGACCTTAGCTGATGGTCTGGGTTCTTTCCCTCTCGGACACGGACCTTAGCACCCGTGCCCTCACTGCTGAGTATATTTTATAGCATTCGGAGTTTGTCAGGATTTGGTAGGCGGTGAAGCCCCCTAGTCCAA
>CALCCB010000032.1 GCA_937899625.1 uncultured Bacteroidota bacterium | reverse complement strand
CGCCATGGCTGGATGGCATGGTGGAAACACGAACATCGACTTCACGACCACCAATGCGTAAAGCGATACGGCCATCTTGTGGGACACGCTTTTCCGCGATGTCCAGCTTGGCCATAACTTTGATACGTGAAACCAATAGCGCTGCAAGCGCGCGTTTAGGCTGTACGACTTCGCGTAGTACGCCATCAACACGAAAGCGCACGCGATAGGTTTTTTCATAGGGTTCGAAATGAATATCCGAAGCTCCTAGCCTAATCGCATCAATCAGCATCTTATTAATAAAGCGCACAATGGGCGCCTCATCGTCACCGCCGGCTTGGCTAGCACCACTGTCATCCTCGTTAACCTCCTCCATATCCATATCATCGAGGTGTACATCATCGATGGTACCCAGTACCTCGCCCATATCCTGATCGGCACTCTTTGCCAGCCACTTATCAAGTGCTCCAGTAATGCTGGAATACAGTGCAAGTACAGGCTCAACAGCAACATCCATTTCTGGTCTGTCAGCAGGAACTTATTCATTGACCGTTACGGATGCCACAGGATGTTCATTAACTGAAACCTATACTATTTCTGAGCCGTCTGTAATCTCTACATCTGCTAATGCCACCACAACCGCCTTGTCATGTTTCGGCGATCAAACTACACTTTCTGTTACAGCTTCAGGGGGAACCTCACCTTATACCTACAGCTTAAATGGGGGTGCTTTCCAGTCTTCAGGTTCGTTCACGGTGGGAGCAGGAAGTTACACGGTGACGGTCCGTGATGCCAACAACTGTGAGGTGAATAGCAATAACGTTTTGATCACGCAACCTGCAGCCCTGACCGCAAGTATTTCTGCAGGATCCATTGCGTGTTTTGGTGGAACCACAGCGCTTACGGTTACAGTTTCCGGTGGAACTACTGCATACGAATATAGCTTAAATGGAGGTGCTTATCAATCATCAAATACGTTTACTGTTGGTGCCGGAACGTATACGGTTAGCGTGAGAGACGCAAATCTTTGTTTGGTTGCGACCAATACGCTCACAATTTCGGAACCAACGGAAATTCCATCCCCTACTGCGGGAGCGAATACACCGCTATGTGAAGGTGAAACGCTAAATCTTACTGCAACATCAGTTTCAGGTGCCACATACAGCTGGACCGGACCCAACGGCTTTACAAGTGCTTTGCAAAATCCTTCCATTGTATCTGCAACAACGGCTAATTCTGGAATTTATCAAGTAATCGCAACCGTGAGTGGGTGTAACAGTGCCCCTTCCACAGTTACCGTAACTGTTAATCCAACTCCGACTATCACGGCTCAACCAGTTAACAGCAATGTCAATCAAGGTGCCAGCACCACTTTTTCTGTAACTGCCTCTGGTTCCGGTGTAAGCTACCAGTGGCAATATGCAGCTTCAGCTTCAGGTCCATGGAGTAACGTAGTCGCAGGTACACCGACTGATGCTACTTATTCAGGTATTAATGGTGCAACGTTGACAGTGAATGTAGGCGAAACAACACCAACAAGCAGTAATTATTTTTACCGATGCATCGTTTCAATCGGAAGTTGTTCGGTTACTTCTGGCAATGGTCAAATGACGGTACTAATCGGTAACAATACATGTGCTGAAGCCTTTTTGATCCAAACGGATGGAATTTCTATTACTGCAAATTTGTCGGGTGCATCACAGTCAATCTGCACGGCAGGAACAGATAAAGATATCTGGTATTATTTCACTCCGACATGTACACAGACTTACACCGTTTCTTTGACCGGTCTTCCCGATGATAAGGATCTATTGATCTATCAATCGCCATGTCCAACGAGCTGTGTAGGTTCGCTATATATTAGTCAAAACACGGGAACTACGCCGGAAACTATCTCACAATCATTTACTTCCGGAGTCACTTATTATATCAGGATCAAGGATTATGCAGGTACAGGTGGAAATGTCTCGCTATCGGTAACAGGTCCTACGCCTCCGGTAATTGTGCGCAATCCTGTTGCACTTTCTACTCCGGAAGGTACGGCAGCCTCTTTCATTGTGGAGGGATCAAATAATAATGGAGTTCAATGGCAATTATCTCAAAATGGAGGATCCACCTGGTCGAACCTAGCCAATAATACTGTTTATACAGGTGTTACCACCAACCAACTAACAGTTACAGGTCCTGACCTAACAATGGATCAGTACTTGTACCGTGCTGAGTTCGGAAACATAACGTCCGGTTGTCCGAGTCGAGTGACGCGCGGTGTCAAGTTAAATGTATGGAAGGCGAATGCCGGATCTGATCAGACAGTGTGCTTTGGTACTGCGGATATTTCATTGGCACAAAACGGAACCATAGGCACGAGATTGTTCTTCGAAGATGCAGAGACTGTGAACAACTTTGATGGAACCGGGCTTTACGGATGGCAGTTAGGAATAGATGATCCTTCAGGTTCAAATGACAACTCCAGAGGAGATCGATGGTCAGCTATATACAATACTTCAGGAGCTAACCTTCCTATCTCGGGAGCACGTTCAATCGGTATATTGAGCCGTAAGTTAAACGGTAACTGGTTTCAGGGTTACAATAGCCGAAATGATGCTAACATTCAAGCAATAACGCCGCAGATCAGCTCTACTTCTTATCAGAATCTTCAATTGACGTTTAACTGGAAAAGTAATGGAGAAGTAGTTTCCGGTTCCCCGGTGGATTATGGCCAGGTCGGGTATTCAACGAATGGAACTTCTGTTACTTGGTTAACAACAGGTGGAAATGGAAACTCCGGGCTCTATCATAGCACGACTGCCAATACACCTCAGACAATTTCTCTCCCTTCTAGTTTGAATAATAGCAGTTTTTATATCCATTTCAGATGGGTCAATAATGGAAACAGCTCAGGTAATCAATCACCATTTATAATTGATGACATTGAAGTAACAGGAACACCGGTTATATCGTATGCCTGGTCCGGTCCTGGAACAATTTCACCAAACAATACTTCAGCGCAGGTTACGGTAAATACAAGTGGTACATTCACAGGTACGATTACCTCTGTTGGAGGAAATGCATCGGATCAATTGGCTGTAACCATTTTACCTGCAGTTTCGAACGGAACAGTGAATAGTACTGCAGAAACCATTTGTGATGGAGGTGACCCTTCTTTGATCGATTTCACCATACTGCCTTCTGGTGCAACCGGACAATTTAACTACCAGTGGTATTTCCGCGATGGAAATAATGCTTGTCCAACTGGAAACAACACAACGGGATGGACGCTGATAAATGGGGCGTCGTCGAGCACTTATGATCCACCATCAGGATTGAGCGCGACCAGAACCTACGCTGTGATGATCGATCCAATAGGAACACCCGATTGTGGCGGAATGACATGGGCAGGATGTCGTGTGGTAACTGTAGTTCCTGATCCGTTCATAAGTGGTCAGCCATTAAGTTCACAAACACTTTGCGTTGGCGGTACACCAACCAACCTTCAGGCTATAGCTTCCGGAGGTACGCCGTCATTGCAATATCAGTGGTATTCAAATTCCGCTAATTCGTATAGTGGAGCAACAATTATCTCTGGTGCAACATCTGCTACTTATACACCTTCAACAGCTACAGCTGGAACGGTTTATTACTTCTGCACCGTTAGCGCTGCAGGGAATGGTTGTAATCCAATCAATTCGTCAATAGCTGAAGTGGTCGTTGTTCCGGATCCAGCGATCAGTTCACAACCGCTGGCTTCGCAAACAGTCTGCACGGGCGGCGCTTTGACAGCACTCTCCGTAACGGCTACAGGTGGTACTCCTTCATTGACCTACCAATGGTACTCCAGTAGTACCAATGCCTATGCAGGTAGTCCAATCGTGGGAGAAACGTCTGCATCTTACACACCGCCAAGTGCGAGTGCAGGTACTACGTATTACTATTGTATCATTTCCGCAGCAGGAAATGGTTGTGGAAGTGTGAACTCACAAATTGCAGAAGTCATAGTATTGTCCCAACCAAGTATTTCATATCAACCAGTTGCATCTCAAAACGTGTGTGTAGATGGCACTCCAACTGCACTTTCAGTTTCTTTAACGGGTGGTTCTTCCTCTTTTGGATACCAGTGGTTCAGTAATACAGTATCTTCCAATTCCGGTGGAACACTGATTTCAGGTGCGATCGCAAGCTCTTACACACCTGCGTCTGCTTCTGCAGGTATATCATATTACTACTGCGTCATAACTGACAATGTAACTGGATGTAACGATCCTGTTTCCAATGTAGCAGCTGTTATAGTTGTGAATAACATACTAATCACTTCTCAGCCAACAAATGCGCCACCTGTTTGTCAAGGTGGAGTAGGTACTTTCACCGTAACGGCCACAGGAGGTGTCGCACCGATCTCCTATCAGTGGCAATATTTCAATGGTAGCTCCTGGAATAACGTAACCAACGGAGCCCCAACTGGTGCAATTTATACAGGCGCTACATCAACATCACTTTCCGTTTCCGGAATAACTTCATCCGGATCTTATGATTATCGCGTAGTCATCACATCTCCCGGAGTAGGTTGTGTAAGTGCAACCTCAAATGCAGCCGTATTAACTATTGAAGATCCTATTTCTGTTACCTTAAATCCAGTTTCCAATACCACTATTTGTGCTCAAGGTTCAGTAACGTATACCGTTAGTGGTACCGGTGGAACACCTTCTCTAAATTACACATGGCAATACAAGAACCCTTCAACCGGAGGTTGGGTATTGCCAACTACAAATCCACCGGCAGGCGCTATTTTTTCCGGCCAGGGAACAACGTCGTTTACTATTTCAGGAATTACTGCAAGTGGTACCTGGGAATATAGGTGTTTG
>CALCCB010000031.1 GCA_937899625.1 uncultured Bacteroidota bacterium | reverse complement strand
TTGATGGAGGAACATATGAGAATGCCTTTGCATCCTGTTTCGGAAGGATTACGTCAGAGAATAACTTCAGAGACAAAATCTCTCTTGTCTAAGTAACTAAAATCAGCATAAAGGATTATAAAAAGAATGACAGTTTACCAGGAAATATTTGATGAAATTCAAAAAGCAGAAAAGATTGTAATTACCTCACACCGATCTCCTGACGGAGATTCTATTGGCTGTTCGATGGGTTTGTATCAATTCATCTGTAAACTTGGTAAAACGGTTCATGTTGTTCATCCCGATAAAGCGCCAGGATTTTTACAATGGGTCCAGGATGTTCATCAGATCGAAATCTATGACGAAGAGAAGGAAAGAACTGCTGAGTTAATCACTAGTGCTGATCTTCTGTTTTCATTGGACTATAACGCACCTGATCGTGTTGGTCCTGAAATGGAGATCTTTTTGAGAACCTCAAAAGCAAGAAAGATCGTTATTGATCATCACTTGAATCCTGATTTAGAGTTTTATGATGTGGTATATTCTGATACGTATACTGGTTCTACTTCTGAATTGATCTTTAGGTTGATCGAAGGTTGTGGGAAATTAGATTTGTTGGATTCAGCCGTTGGTACTCCTCTGTATTTGGGGATCATGACTGATACAGGATCATTCAGATTTCCGTCTGTAAGTCCTGAGACACACGAAACACTTGCTAAATTGATGAGGGCTGGTGTAAAACATTATGAAGTTCATGAGCAGGTTTTTGATACCAATACCCTGGATCGATTGAAATTAAGAGGCTTTGCGACCAGTGAAAAGATCGAAGTGATCCAGGATCTCCCTGTTGCGTTTATTTCGCTTACATCAGAGGAACTAAATAAATTCAACTACGAAAAAGGTGACACCGAAGGATTAGTGAATATGGCCCTTTCCATTCAAGGAATAAAAATGGCTGCACTTTTTTCAGAAAAAGATGGAGTTATTAAGATCTCTTTACGATCAAAGGGAGAGCAGATCGTTAACGTAATGGCGAAAGAACTTTTCGATGGTGGAGGTCATAAATATGCTTCAGGGGGGATTTTTTATGGCTCCTTAAGTGATGCGGTAGATCGGTTCAAAAACAATTTGTCAAAATACTGGAGTGCATGAAGTTGATACTGGGATTCTTGGCTGCTCTTATTTTGTTTTCTTGTGGTAATAATGAGGAAAATGATCCAAAGAAAGTAGAATGGAATAGCGAGAAGTCCACTACGATGAACAAGAATCTGGCAGTCGAAGAACAGTTGCAAATCAAACTTTATCTGGAGCGTCATAAGGACTGGGAAATGAAATCTTCCGGTACTGGACTTCAATACTATATCTACGA
>CALCCB010000030.1 GCA_937899625.1 uncultured Bacteroidota bacterium | reverse complement strand
GTCAGAGGCATTCATTTTTTCACATAAATCAACAACGTGAAGTATTTTGTAAATAAAGTAAAGTGGACCGGTAAACAATGACAACTGATGTCCTGTCGTTATTGTAACCGTGTTATGATCTTCGAGTCTTTTTAAATTTTCATCTTGTTCTTTGGTCAATGCAGCAGATGAATAGCTTTTCCTTAATTCCTGAACAAGAAGTGATCTTGCTTCCTGAGTATACCAGTCACTCTTCCTGTCTGCCTGTTTGATCAAATTTTCTTTTGAAAAAGGCAAGTCTATAAATGTTAGAAGCTCTTCCTGACTGCAGATCAGCTTTCTTTGCTGTTCATTAAACGCACCGGTGAATGACCGATCTAAAGTAAATCGTTGCATTCTGTAAAGTTAAAAAGAATGACTCATCATACTTATGCTTTTCTCTGTTTATCTTTGCAGGAAATATTATTTCAATGGAAGCAGTAATAAAAACAAATAAAGGAGAAATGAAAGTTCGCTTTTACGAAGAGGACGCTCCAAAAACAGTTGCAAACTTTGTTAAACTTGCGAAAGAAGGTTATTACAATGGCCTTAATTGGCATAGAGTCATTCCAAATTTTGTAATTCAGGGTGGTTGTCCCAATTCTCGAGAAGGCGCATCAGGAATGCCAGGAACAGGCGGGCCAGGATATCAGATCGATTGCGAATTGACTGGCGGCAATCAATTTCATGAAAGAGGTGTACTTTCAATGGCACATGCCGGAAGAAATACAGGTGGATCTCAATTCTTTGTTTGCCACTCAAGAGACAATACAGCACATTTAGACAGAAATCATACATGTTTCGGGATCGTGTATGAAGGTCTTGACGTTATTGACGACATCAGACAAGGAGATTCGATTGACGAAATCCAAATCATTGAATAAATAAAAAAGGCCTCCGATGGAGGCCTTTCTTTTTTTTGTCTGAGCTCAATTACTTAGAACCTTCAACATATTTTTTGTGTGTCTCATTAAGATCTGGACACTTTTCTTCAATTGATTTACCCATTTGCTCATCAAATGGATCAACATCACCTGCTACCTCAAGGGCACAAAGAGAATAATCAAGGTCAGTCATGTCAATGTTAAAGTCTGATTCTGCAGCAGCAGCTTCGTTCTCTGCAGTCTTCTTACTCATACAATCACAGATCTTTTGAGCAGCTGTGTCGTACTCTGCCTTTCCAGGCCCACCGCATGAAGTAAGAATAATTCCAAGAGCAGCTAAGGTTAAGATTTTTGTTTTCATGTGTTAATTGATTTTTCACTAATATAACGAAAGTTTTAGGAAAACCAAGTGAACTTTCTTATTTGAAAATTAATCAACAACCTTAGTATAAGTTGTTTAATTTTATACCATGAAATCAAGGTTGATCACACTATTCTCACTCTTTTTCTTTGCTTTTAATCTTAACGCAAAAGTCAGATTTGTCAGAGCAGTCATGAGCGGAAACACTTCAGAATCGGTGACAATTATCTGGGATCAACTGAGTGGATCAGAACCTGAATTGCTTTTCGATACTATCTATCCTAAAGACTTTAATTTCTCTTATAACCTTCCGGTTACCGTGAGTAATCATTCCAAAGGAATGCACAATAACATTGTACGACTCGAAGGATTAAAACCATCGACCACCTACTTCTTCTGCATTAAGGACAATGAAGGATTTTCAGGTATTTATCATGTTTCGACCTGTTCGGATTCAGAGAATGAAACCTTTTCTTTCATAGCAGGTGGTGATTCAAGAGACAGAAGGGAAACTCGTGTAAAAGCGAATAAAATGGTGGCAAAGATCAAACCACATGCAGTTCTGTTCAACGGCGACTTTATAGGTATCGACATCGAAAAGCAATGGATCGAATGGTTTGAAGACTGGGAGAATACAATTGGAAAAGATGGTAGAGTTACACCAATGGTTGTAACAAGAGGTAATCATGAATTATCCAATAAGGTTTTGGTAGACCTGTTTGATGTTCCTAATAAAAAGGTTTATTACAGCACATATTTTGGTGGAAACCTGCTACATCTTGTCTCTCTGAATTCTGAAATCCTAAAAATTGGCGGGCAAAAAAGATTTTTACGCTCTGCTTTGAAAGAAAATGAAGGTAAATACTGGCAGATCGCTCAATATCACAGACCTGTGAGACCGCACGTTGGACATAAGAAAGAAATGGAGACACAATACCGGAATTTCGTCCCTTTATTTGAAAAATATCCAAATCTGAAACTCTGCTTAGAAAACGATTCACACACCTGTAAAACCACATGGCCTATAATAAAAGATAATGGTCCAGGCAGCGAAGAAGGATTCAAAAGAAATGATTCCATAGGCATCACTTACGTTGGAGAAGGTTGCTGGGGAGCACCTTTACGAGCAGCTGACGATCCCAAGTGCTGGACGAGAAATTCTGAAGCGATCAATCAAGTGAACTGGATCATAGTGTCTAAAGATATGATCAGGGTGATGACCATTAAATATGAAAATGGAGATGAAGTTGTTGAGGTAGATCTTAACAATAGAACTGAACTTCCACAAGGAATTGACCTATGGACTCCTTCTAACGGTGCATTTGTAGACATCTACCCATCTACGAATGTAAAATCAAGGAAATAGAAGAGTTTTCAACAAAACAAAGTCTTTGACAATTTTCGAATTATATTTGTTGTCATGAGTGATTTCGTTGTTTCAGCGCGTAAATATAGGCCTCAAACCTTCGATACTGTCGTGGGCCAGAGTTCGATCACGAACACTCTTAAAAGTGCGATTAAGAATGATCATCTGGCTCAAGCTTTTTTATTTTGTGGGTCACGAGGTGTCGGAAAAACGACTACCGCTCGTATTCTTGCAAAAACATTGAATTGCTTCAATCGGACAGAAAACATTGAAGCTTGTGATCAGTGTGATTCTTGTCAGTCTTTCAATACAGGAAATTCTCTAAATGTCTATGAGCTCGATGCAGCTTCGAATAACTCAGTGGAGGACATTCGGAATTTGATCGATCAGGTTCGCATTGCCCCTCAGTTGGGCGACTATAAAGTGTACATCATCGACGAGGTTCATATGTTATCAAATTCTGCGTTTAACGCATTTTTGAAAACACTTGAAGAGCCGCCAAAGCATGCGATCTTTATTCTTGCAACCACAGAAAAGCATAAGATTATCCCGACGATCCTTTCAAGATGTCAGATCTTTGATTTCAACAGGATTAAAGTAAAGGATATCGCTGATCATCTTGCTGGTATTGCTACCAAAGAAGGGATCAATGCTGACCCTGAAGCATTGCATCTAATCGCCCAGAAAGCAGATGGTGCATTGAGAGATGCATTGTCTATTTTTGACCAGATCGTCACTTTTACCGGTAATGAACTGACTTATAAAAGTGTTATTGAAAATCTGAACATTCTGGATTATGATTATTATTTCAGAATAGTTGAGAGTGCACAGAAAGAAGACATTCCTTCTTCGCTGCTTTTATTGAATGACATCGTAGAAAAAGGATTTGATCTTCATCATTTCATTGTAGGATTGTCTGAGCATTATAGAAATCTTTTGGTATGTAAAGACATGAGGACTGCTTCCCTGCTTGAAGTGGGAGAATCAGTTGAGCAGCGTTACATTGACCAGGCAAAAGGGATTGATTCACCTGTTATATTGAGATCTTTAGCGATCATTAGCAAAGGAGATGTTGAATTCAAAGCATCTAAAAATCAACGATTGCTCGTAGAACTCGTTCTTATGCAGCTCTGTTCACTTCAACAAGAGCAAGAAAAAAAAAACGACTGACGGATAGGCCTTCGTTAATTCCATTTGCCAATCAGAACTTAAGAGAGAAAGTATCTAATCCGAAGGAAATTAAGCCTTCTGCTGTACCTCTGCAAAAGATAGACTTCCAGAAAGACAGTATCAAGGAAAGAAAAACCCTCACGGAGCCAACAGGTAATCAAAATCCTTTTACACTTTCCATTAAAAAGCTTATTGAGAAGGAAGAAGAGTTGATCGCCTCTGGAGACATCTCCAAATTACCGAGGGAAGCTTATGAAATTGACCAGGTTAAGATGTTATGGCGAAAGTTTGCTTTCCTCATGAAGGATCAGGGAATGGAAACTTTTTATAATGCCATGATTCGTCGCGAGCCTCAAGACATGGGCAACCATACCTTTCAATTGACTGTAGACAATCAGATCCAGGTAGATTACATTGGCTCTCATCTTCAGGAAATGACTGCCTACTTCAGAAAACATTTGAACAACTATGCGTTTTCGATCCAGCTTTCTGTAACTGATAAACCAGAAGAGGAATTGAAATTCCTTACTGGAAAGGATAAATTTGCAGCACTGGCAAGGAAGAATCCAAATCTTCACACACTAAAAACGATGTTTAATCTGGATATTGAGTTTTAAAACGAAATCCTCAGCTGAACAGTAATATCACTCTTCACAGAACCCTTTATTTCTTCTGCACCTGAACCTATTGAAGAGCGATTCGCATAAATGAAATTCCCGTAACGAACCCAAAGATCGAACTTCCTTAAGAAGGAATATCTCACAAGTACGTATGCCCTACTACCGCGGTAAAAATAGGCAGGCACTGCAAAGGTATACAAGGCATTATTTTCATAAGTATAGATCCTTGTGTCATAGCTATCTGTATCAAACAAAGCATAGCGAAGCGACACATCAAGAGGAAAAATTTTAGGCTTAAACAAAACATCCTGAGTGAAAATCATTCCATCCTCTTTTTCATTACTAAGACGATCGATCGTTACATACTCTATCCTACTTTTAATCGTAATAAATTCTGAAACAGCGTACGAAAGATTTATTCGATAATTTCTTTGCTGAACATCTTCAATCGGAGTAATATCAAATTCATTTCGGCTGTTTTTCTGTCTTAATTGCTGTCGATAACGTCCGTATATCTCCAATTGCTTATTCGGCTTATAGGTCGGTTGGATCATGATCTCATGTCCCGCTGAAGGTGCATCGACATGATATTTCATCCACGGAAATGAAAATACATCTGCATATGCGTTTAAAGACCATGAGTTATTTAACTTCAATTTAGTTCCAAAGTAGACTCCTTTTTCATTCTGAGTCTGACTTCCTTCCGCAAATCCCGCATTATAAAATGTTTGATAGCCCCTGTCGTAATTGCGATAGACCAAGGCAAACGAAGCTCTCGAATCCATTGAAAACAGAACACCGTGCAGATGAGCCCAAACCTTATTATACGTTGAAAAAGATGATTCCCCGAAGAAATTAAAATTGCGTTTGATCAAATTATAATCTCCTGATAAGGACATCATCTGATCACCCCTGAAATCGAATTGATTATACGGTAAAGTGTCTCTGTTCAATGCCTTATCATATCCCTGGTAAACAGCTGCTATACCAGCCGAAAAAGCTCTTTTTCGGTATTTTAGATTACCTCCTCCAATATATTCCGTCAGCGTATTCTTTCTGCTGATCTCGCTGTTGGTTCTGTGTAAACCTGAGAGATTGATCGAACTAATAAATTCCAGATCATCAAGAATGGTATCCTGTACGGTACTTCCATCCAGCTTTTTTATACTACCAAACGTTAAGAGCGACCAACTTTTGTAGCCCGTTTCAACAGCAGCACCTCTCATGAATCGAGCTTCATCAACAGAAGTATATGCCCGTAGTGGCTGTGCTGTTTTTTTAACATTGGTAACATCAGCAGTTTTCCCAAAAGCGTAACCGCTCCAGAAATTAACTCCTTGACCGATTTGCACCTGATAATCTCCTAAAGCCACAGCCCTTACGTATTTACCTCCTTTAAAGAAAGCGTGAGCTGAATAAAAGTCAAAACCATTCTTGTTTGATCCTTTAAAAAAAGTCTCTCCCGGATCTTTCTCCGCTGTCAATCCTATTGATATATTGGTTTTATAGGAGTATCTCAACCTTGAATAATATCGATCGGCATTTCCATAATAGAAGGAATTACTTGATTGCAATATGCTGTCAGGGACATTTGAATAACCATTCTTTTCTTGTGGTGTAGTTTGGTATCGAAGAAACCATTCAAACTTTCCTTCTTTCATGGCTTCTTTGAAAGTAATATGGATATTATCCAACTTATCATCCACCTTTACAAACGGCATAACTAACCTGATCGTTTCTAAATCCCAATACTTCAGCGACTGCAGCTCATATACTGAAATAAGCTTTCCATAAAGTTTTATGTGCAATAAGAGATCATTGATCTGAATATCAGTTAAAAGATTCAATTCTTCCAATTGATCAAATTGCGCATTATTCAAATTGATCTTATTATCGAAATAATAGTTGAGCTGTTCGATCACATTCGTGAGATCAATATCCTCCGACTCGAGCTGCTCAGAAATAAACTCTATTCTTTGCTGAATGATCTCTGATTTCTCCTGCCCAAACAATGAAATTGAAGTCAGTAGAAATAAAGTAAATGCTATGTGGATCTTCCAATTCAATTCGATGGAGAGTATGTCAGAGAAAAATGAGGTGACCACCCCAATTGTTGATGATACGCACTGCCAAGATCAAGCTGGATCATTCTCCATTTAT
>CALCCB010000029.1 GCA_937899625.1 uncultured Bacteroidota bacterium | reverse complement strand
CGGTGAAAAAGATCCTTTTTGATAAACCTGAATTAGAAGCGACAAATGCGATCAAAGAAGAACTAAGAACTTTCGGTGAAGCTATTGTAAATGACACAGCTACAGTTGTTACTTTGGAGGATGGCTTCTGGGCTCTTGATGTCGCTCAGCAAGTTCTGGATAAATTAAAAATGTCTGGAAGTCTAGTTTCAGACAATATTCAGGTATAACTGTCGTTAGATTGTTACTTATGAAAATCATTGTAGCTGCATTTTCTATTCTACTTGTTCTTACTTCTTGTGTGAAGAATAACCCGGATCCATCATGGATAGAGGTGAGCGAATGGACCTTGGAAGCTAATCCTAATTTAAGTGGGTTGGAAGGGGAGTTGACAGCGAATATAACTGAAGCGTGGTTGTATGTAGACGATGAGATCATTGGTGTTTTCGAGGTTCCATTTAAGGTTCCGGTTCTGAAGGAAGGCACTTCAACGATTAAAATTTTTCCAGCGATCAAAAACAATGGGATATCTGCTACCAAAAAGATCTATCCTTTTTTAAAGGAATATCAGATTACCGTGGATCTCACAAAAAATCAGATCACCACTATCAATCCTGTCACTCATTACAAAGATGGGCTATCATTTTTTATAGAAGATTTTGAGGATGCAGCTGTAAAGATCGTAAGTGATCCTAATTCTTCTACAGGTATTTTTCCTGGAAATGATCCTTTGATTCTGCAGTCATTCAATGGGAATTTTTATGGTCGTGTAGATCTGAATACGACAGATACAACATGGATCGCCTATACGAATTTTGAAACGATAGGTGGAGGTGACATCCCACGTGGGGCTGAGGCTTATTTGGAAATTGATTTCTACAATACCAATAATGTGATTACAGGTTTACTGGCGATTTCACCTTCTTCAACAAAACCAAATCCCAATATACAGTTGAACGCTCAAATCCCTTCGACAGTGAAGTGGAAAAAAATCTATATTGATCTTAGAGAATTAGTTGGAAACTCGGATCAACAAGCTTATTTTGAACATACTTTCCAGGCAGAGCTTGATGAAGGTGATACAGAAGGATTTATCATTATTGACAACATTAAACTGGTCCATTATTAAGTATGCGTGTACTTACCTTTCTGTTTGTTTTACTGGATTGGTTTTTTGCTACGGTTTCATGGGGAGCTTTTTACTATTTCAGAAAAGTACTTATTGAGAAAGTAGAATTTACAACAGATTCAACCTTCTATATCGGTATTTGTGCCGTGCCAATATTATGGTTATTGATCTTTTATTTTCAAGGGACATATTACGATGTAAAAAGGTTATTTCGATTCAGAGTATTTAACCTGACTTTTGCAGGGGTCTTGATCGGATCAGTACTCCTGTTCTTTACTCTTCTTCTGGACGATCAGATCAACAGTTATCAGGAATATTACAAATCCATCCTATTACTATTTTCCATTTATTTTTTGTCAATCGTGATACCGAGATTGATCTTTGTAACTATTGTAGTGAAGAAGATCCATCAAGGGAAGATGGGTTTCAAAACGCTTCTGATAGGTGGAAGTGATAGGGCAGTGGAGATCTATAATGAACTCGTTCAATCATCCAAAAGGACAAATGATTTTATTGGATTTGTCAATCTCAATGGTGTTGATAGAAAGTTGGAAGGAAGTCTAGAATACCTCGGGCACGCGGATCAATTAGAGACGATCATGATTGAGCATGAGATCGAAGAGGTAATCATAGCGTTGGAAAGTGTCGAGCATGATCGACTTAAGTCGATTATTTCAAGGATTGAAGGAGGAGACCTGGTGATCAAGATCCTTCCAGACATGTATGATATTCTTTCTGGATCTGTTAAAATGACGAACATTTTCGGAGCACTACTCATTGAAGTCAACGCCGAAGTAATGCCTTTCTGGCAACAATCAACAAAGCGATTTATAGATGTTTTACTTTCCGTAATAGCCTTGATTGTTTTACTTCCACTTTATGTGATCCTGGCTATTCTTGTTAAAATTTCATCTCAAGGACCTGTATTTTTTCTTCAGGAAAGAATAGGGAAAAATGGGAAGCCTTTTCAAATCATTAAATACAGAACAATGTATGTTGATGCTGAAAAGTTGGGACCCCAACTTTCGTCTTCGCATGACCCAAGAATTACTCCGATAGGTAGATTTTTAAGGAAAACAAGATTAGATGAATTTCCTCAATTCATAAATGTAATAATGGGGGATATGTCGCTTGTTGGACCACGACCTGAAAGACAATATTACATTGATCAAATCTCCGCCATTGAGCCACAATATCTACACCTGAACAAGGTCCGTCCAGGAATCACTTCTTGGGGGCAAGTTAAGTTCGGGTATGCTGAAAACGTGGATCAGATGCTACAACGAATGAAATTCGATCTGTTGTACTTAAAGAACAGGTCATTAGCCTTGGATTTCAAGATCATGCTTTATACGGTTCTGATCATTTTTAAAGGGAGTGGTAAATGATCACTTTATTTTAAAAGTGAACATTTCTCTTCCATTTAGAACTCCTTTTAAAGTGTCTCCTATTCGAACAGGGCCTACACCGGCAGGTGTTCCAGTGTAGATTAAATCACCTGTTTTTAGAGTCATGTATTTCGATACATAACTAATGATTTGATCAATTGAGAAAAGCATATCTTTCGAATTGCCCTTTTGTTTCAATTGTCCATTTTGAAAAAAATCAAAATCAATCTGATCTTGAAATTCTGATTTATCGATCCATACGTTTGAAATAGGGGCGCTGTGCTCAAAAGCCTTAGCCTTTTCCCAAGGAAGTCCTTTTGCTTTGCATTCAGCCTGTAAGTCACGCGCAGTGAAATCAATTCCAAGCGAAAATTTAGAGTAATATTTATGGGAAAAAATTTCTGAAATATTTTTACCATTCTTATCAATTTTCACCACTAATTCACATTCAAAATGAAGATCTTTTGTGAAGTCAGGAAAGTAAAAATCATTCCCGTCTTTTAAAATGGAGGTATCAGGTTTCATGAAAAAAACTGGTTCAGTTGGAACCTCTGCTTTCATTTCCTTAGCGTGTTCTGAATAGTTTCTGCCAATACAAATGATCTTCATGATTCTTATTTGAATTTGTTTTTAAGTGCATCCAGTTTGGACTGTAAATTTTCTTCTTCTTTTTTGGACTTTTCTTGCTTTCGGCGTTCGTTGTCTTCCTTGATCTTTTCCATTTCCTGTTTTAGCATTCTCTTTGTAAAAAGAGGGAAGTCGGCATCTAGCATCCAGCCATAATAACCTGGCTCAATTCGAGCTACATCGCGAACGGTTTTTCCTTTGTGCTTTCCGAAATTATACATCATCTCGTTCTGTTCGTTTCTTGCGAGTCTACCTGCGAAATCCACAAGGTCTAAATTTGAACCACGTGAAAATTCAGAAAGGTAAATGATGTCATTTTGAAGGTTTTCGTATCGATCCATTTGAGCTAGTAGAACATCCAATGTCGCTTGTGCATCATGAAGTGCGCTGTGCGCATTTTCAAGACTTTTATTACAGTAAAATTGAAATGCTGCCGCCAGTGTTCGCTGCTCCATTTTATGGAAGATATTCTGAACATCAACGAAACGTTTTTCAGAAAAATCCACGTCTATTTCTGCTCTCATTAATTCCTCTACGATAACAGGAATATCGAATTTATTGGAATTGTAGCCGCCAAGATCAGCGTCACCAATGAATTCCAATACTTCGAGTGCAATATCTTTAAAGAAAGGTTCATGTCTGACATCGTCATCTGAAATACCGTGTATCGCTGTGATCTCAGGAGGAATAGGGATTCCAGGATTGACTTTCTTCAAATAGGAAGTTTGTGTTCCATCTGGAGACAATTTAACAATAGCGATCTCGACGATTCTATCAGAAGTGATATTTATTCCGGTTGTTTCTAGATCGAAGATTGCTAAAGGCCTTTCAAGGTTTAATTTCATTCCTATTTTAATTACTCGGTTTTAAATGCTACGAATTGATAAGGTTTGTATTTGCTTTTGTTCTTAGCATCACCATTGTAAGATGGGCCATCAACAGTTACGCTTGTAATTTCTATTTTCACTTTTCCAGAGCTTATCAGAATAGGATCAATTTGAGATTTTATGGTATTAACGAAGTTGTCAGCTCTTAATTGAGCAAGTTTCTCATTCGATCCATAGGTCTTGCTATTCACTTTTGATGCTGAAGAATATACATTCAAAGTTATTTTCTCTCTACCGTTTCTGATCTGCTCTTCTATTGACTCAAGCGCAATTTTTAAGGCAGGGTCATCCTCGACTTTATTCATGTTGTAGTCAAAATAATGAAGGAATTCCACATTCTTATATTCTGAAATCGCTGGGCCAGTAGTGTCTACATCGATCTTGATCGGTTCGATCAGTTTTGTTTCCATGTTGTACACAAATTCACGATATACTTCCTGATAATCGGGCTCACATTCTGTAATAAACGTCTCCTCGTGGAATGGCTTCTCGATATTTGGATTGTTTAATGTAAGATGAAATGTTTTGCAGGGCTCAAGTTTTCCATAGAAAAGGCCATCTCTTAATCGTGGAAATATATCTTCATCAGATCCTTCATCGCTGTTATCCGCTGAAATTTTAAAGTCAAGATGAACATCAGATGGAAGTGGTTCGCCTGTTGAAGTTTTAATTTTTCCTAAGAAGGCTGCGATCTGGGAGAAGTTAGTAGGTGCATCAACTGCGAAAATATCGAGACTTCCTTTTGTGCCTTCTCTATTTGATGAAAAGTAATGATGTTTACCATCTATCGTCGTTGATAAGAACACATCGTCATAAGTGGTGTTGTATGGTGCTCCCATATTGATAGGAGCAGACCACGAACCGTCAGACGATTTTTTACTGTAGAAAAGATCGAATCCTCCATAACTATTCAGTCCATTACTGGCAAAGTATAACACAGAGCCATCGAACGAGAGAAAAGGGCCTTCTTCGTCATATTCTGAATTGACTGGAGCTCCAATATTTTCAGGCTTAGACCATTTCCCATCCATTTTCTTCATTAGATAAATGTCTCTGCCACCAAGACCGCCGTCCCTGTCCGATGTGAAAAGAATTGTTTTTCCATCTGCTGAAAAAGTAGCGTGGGTTTCCCAGAATTCAGTATTCATGGTGGTGTCCAAGTACAATTGTTGTGGATCGAGGTATGAATTTCCGTTTATAGCAAAAAGAAGGTCCCCATTTCCTGTTGAATCGCTGTATAGGATAATATCCCTTTCATTGGCACTCATTGCCAGACCAGCTTCATTCAAATGCGGTTCTGAAATAAAAATTCGTTGTGAACTAGTCCACTTTCCATTTTTAAATTCTGCAACATACCCATCTTCAGGAGGGAAGTTATTCTTTCTGTCCAAATAAAGATCTGTTTCACCATTTTTCCATGGTCTTCGAGCGGTATAGAATAAAACATTTCCATCAAGCGAAATAAGAGGCGCGAAATCAGGGTAGAGGGTGTTTACCTCATTTAATGGCTTTGCCTGTAAATTTGGTCCAGCAGCATTTTTTGCATTGGAAACCTGTGAAAGCTTAAGATTGATCTTATCTATTAATTCCGATTCATTGCGAGACATGGATTTGTATGAATTCAACAAATCGATTGATTTTTGAAATTGTCCAGTTAAATGGTAACATTCTGCTAAATGGAAGAAAGCATCAGTAGGCGCCTTTTTTTCTTTCTTAGAATAAGCGTCATAATTTTTATCTGTATTCTGAATAGCAATACTGAAATGCTCTATCGCCGCGGCAGGATCTTGGATCGAATAAAGTTCTGTAAAACCTTTACGATAATGGTAGTTAGCACTTTCAGGTTGATAGGTTAGGAGTTTTGCAGCTATTTGATCTGCATAGAACAAAAAATCTTCCTGCATCAAGCGTGAATTCTCACGTACCAGAAAGGATTCTTTTTTGGTGTTTACAATCTCGTCTATTTCAGATTGTAGAATCTGGGAGTAGAAGTTGTAAAAAGGAATCGTTATAAAAAACGAGAATATTAGCTGTTTCAAAATATACTTTTTTTCAAAGGTAGCTAATATTCTCGTTGAATTCAAGAGTGGTCTCACTCTGTTTTCAAACCTACAAACTGATATGGTTTGTATTTGTTTTTATCCTTAAAGTCTTTTTCGTATTCTGGTCCGTCGACTATGGCAGATACAATAACTACATTTACTTTACCTGCAAAGTCAGGGTTCTTTTCAAAATGAGTTTGAAGGTCATATTTCATGTTTTCGGCTCTCAGTTCTGTCAACTTCTCATTGGTTTCATAAGTTTTCGTAGGAACATGAGATGCAGATGAGTAAACATTAATCGTGATTCTTGGACGACCATCCTTCAGTTGCGCTTCGATCTCTTTTACGAAATCCTTCAAATCACCTTTGTTTACTGTTAACTTATTCTTGTTATAATCAAAGTAGTGGATGAATTCCAGGTTTTTGTGTGTTGTAACCAATACCGGTTCAATATCCAGAACAGTATCTTTTGGTATTACAATACTTCTTGTTGGTACATCTAATACTAATTCTCTGTAGATTTCCTGGTAATCGGATTCACAGTCCGTAACAAACGTTTCTTCATGCATCACCTGATTATCAGAAGCATTGTAATAGGCTATCTTGTATGTTTGACATGGCTTGATCCAAGTCAAAAACATTCCATCTCTCAATCTAGGGAATAATGAACGATACTGCTCTGATTCATCACAAGCATCGCACATTAGTTTAAAATTCAATGCGAAATCTTCTGGTAGAGGAGACCCATCTGAAGTTTTAATCAAACCTCTGAATATCGCTGTGCTTTTCACGCCAAGATAGTCGTTGTAGATTTCATAAATATCCTTCTCCCCAAAACCGTCTTTTCTGTAGGATGTCATGTATCCTTTAAGTCCATCAACTGTGGTAGTATAGAAAATATCATCATTGGTTGAATTGAATGGATATCCAATGTTTCTTCCTTCTGAGTATGTATTGTCTGCCATTAAGTCACAAACCATAACGTCAAATCCACCCATACTTTTTTCTCCATTTGAAGAGTAATAAAGTTGACGATTATCCACAGATACGAATGGAGAATCTTCATCATTTGGAGTATTGATTCGTGGTCCCATATTGACTGGCTTTGACCAGCTACTATCGGCTTGACGATAACTTACATAAAGATCTCTGCCTCCAAATCCGCCTGGTCGGTCAGAAGAAAAGAAAATTCTACTTTGATCATGAGAAACCATTGCGTGTGTTTCCCAGTAATCTGTGTTTAATTTATCACCTTTTAATTGAGTTATTTCATTGAATTTACTGGCATAAAAATCAGTGTAAAAAATATCTCCATTTCCTGTAGAGTCTTCGTAAAGATAGATTCTACGTTCGTTGGTACTTACGGCCATTGTCGCTTCATTTCTTTTTGGAAGACAGAAGTTAAGCATAATGGGATCCATCCAGTTTGAGTCTTCAGCAAGAAAGCTAACGTATACATCTTCAGGATACTGATCAATTGCCAAATCTTTAAAACTTTCTGTTTCGCCATTTGGCCACGGCCTTCTCGAAGTGAAATATAGGGCAGAACCGTCCAATGATACAACAGGACTATATTCAGGGAAGTTGGTGTTAACCGTTTGACCGATATTCTTCAAGCGTACATTTACAGGAGAGGCCATCAATTGTTTCGCTAGTTCACATTGCTTGATCCTTAGTTGAGCCTTTGGTATTAATTCCGATTTTTTCTTGGTGGCATCAAGGAATTTTTGATAATTTTCCTTGGCCAGATCTATATTCTCGTCGTAATGGTAACATTGAGCTAAGTGATAATAAGCGTCGGTTGGAGAACTTTTCTCTTTGGAAGAATACATATCATAGTTAGGATCTATATCAGTCGTGGCTAAAACAAAATGGGGGATGGCCTTCACGTAATTCCCTGTTAGATTTAAAATCATAAATCCTTTACGGTAATTATAATTTGCACTTAAGGGATTCATTTCAAGTAGACGGTCAGTTAAAATGTCCGCGGAAAAAATAAACCCATCCTGTGTCATACGGGAAGCTTCAGTAACAATTTCTTGTTCCGATTTTGTTCTAGCAAATTCTCTGATTTCTGATTCAGTTGGCTGTGCAAAACTGAAAGTTGAAGCAACCATCATGAGCAGTAGAATCTTGTTCTTCTTATGCATTAGCATTGATTTTTCAAATTGTAGTAGAGTACGTGATGCTTTATTAAAGGTTTCAAACCATTTAAATATAACAAAAAGTCCGGCATTACCCGGACTTTGAATTTTTTTGAATCAATTTATTTCGTGTTCTGAACGATACGGAATTCAGTTCTTCTGTTTTCCTGATGTTGCTCTTCTGAACATGGAGTTACAACTTTGTCTTCACACTCACATTCATTCACAAGCTTAGATTCTCCATATCCTTTTCCGTAAATTCTCTCAGGATTTGAGATACGTTTTCTTATATATTCTGCCGAAGACTTCGCACGTCTGTCTGACAATGACATGTTGTAAGCCTTTGATGCACGACAATCGGTGTGAGATCCAAGTTCTATTTTGATTTCAGGATTATCATTCATGATCTGAACGATCTTGTTCAATTCTATTTCAGCGTCAGGACGAATATTTGACTTATCCAAATCAAAATAGATAGGATTTAGCTTCAGAACCTTTGCAAGATCGATTCCAACCTCCGGTTTTTCAAGAACATATGCCAGATGGATATTTGTTTCTTCTACTAAGACTATTTGACATTGGAAGTTTTGT
>CALCCB010000028.1 GCA_937899625.1 uncultured Bacteroidota bacterium | reverse complement strand
CGGATCAGCGCCTACCTATCAATGGTATTTAAATGGTTCCCTTATCCCAGGTGAAACTATGGAGACATACACAACAACAACTTTGAGCACTGGGGATATTGTTTCATGTCAAATGACATCGAATTTGCCAGATGCTACTAATAATCCAGCATCATCAAACAGTATTACTACAACTGTTACGCAATTTTCCTCACCTGCAGTTTCTGTTTCAGGAACAACTACCGTATGCGAAGGATCCAATGCGGCTTTCATAGCAGCCTCTACAAATGCCGGTACAAGTCCTGTTTATCAATGGCAAATTGATGGAAATAACGTTGGAACAAACTCTTCTTCCCTGGTAACTTCGGCATTGACCGATGGGAGTGTTGTTACAGTTACGCTTACGTCAAATGCAAACTGTGCGAATCCTGCGACAGTAACTTCTTCACCAGTAACAATTACGGTAACACTAGCACCTACAGCACCAACCATAACGAATAACGCTGGTACGCTGACCTCAAGTGCAACTTCTAGTAATCAGTGGTACTATAACGGTTCGATAATCACAGGAGCAACAAGTCAAACTTATGTTCCTACAGCAAATGGTAATTACACTGTTGTAACTACTGTTGATGGTTGTCCTTCGGCTTCATCGGCGGCATATACAGTTAGTGGTCTTGGAATCAATGAATTGGAAAACCTTCCATTCAATATTTATCCTAATCCGAATAATGGTACTTTCTTCATTTCGTTTAACGCTGTAATCACAAAGGATTACGAGATCAAAGTTTATGATGAAGCAGGTAGACTGGTTCATGAAGAAAAGGTGTCTAATCAATCAGGTGAAACAAGCAAAGAGATCACAATCAAGGATCCTGCAAACGGATTATATAATGTTATCCTAAAGGATGGATCATTCGAGACAACTCGTAAGTTGGTTGTCAAGCATTAAAACAATTTTGAACTAAAAAAGGCTGGCCTATTGGGTCAGCCTTTTTTTTTGTAAATTGGTTTGCTAAACTGTAAAATCAAACAATGAAAAAGAACTTGACACTAGCCGTTATGGCTATGGGCTTTTCCTTTTTGGCCCAGGCTCAAACTTCTACTTTCTACGGTTATTTCTCCCCAACCGGAAGTAAATTGGTCCCTCACATTGAACCTAAAGGATCAAAGGATATGATCAAACCCAATTTCAAAGGGAAAGAATTGTATGAGGTAGATATTCAACCAACTCATTACCCTGACTGGGTGTGGCAACAACACGAAAATCAGGAAAAAGTATCCACAGCAACGCTAAACTGGCAAGTTCAAGGAGTTGGAGCAAGTATTTCCCCTCCCGACCCTTCAGGTGATGCCGATAACCAATATTACATCCAGGGAACCAACAGTGGTGGAGGTGGAACATACAAGATCTTCAATAAAAACACCGGAGCAGCGATCACTGGTACATTAACCATGCAATCGCTCGGCGGTCCATCTGGATTAGGAGATCCAATCGTACTTTATCACAAACCAGCGCAACGTTGGTTTCTTACTGAATTCTCCTCCAGTGGTAACAAATTGTTAGTACATGTTTCTCAATCCAGTAATCCACAAGGTGCTTATTACACTTACCAATTTACGTGTCCAAGCTTCCCTGATTACCCTAAATACTCGATTGTAGAATCGAATGATGCGTTAGTTGTTTCTACGAATGAGGGAGGACCTCCCACATTGTATGCTATGAGATTAAGTAGTCTGCTCGCTGGAACTACCTCTCCATTTATTGGAGTTGATATTGGTTATTCGTTGAATGGATTTGGTTTTCAATCCATAACACCTGTCGATCTTGAAGGAGATAATGCTGCACCAACCGGAATGAAACCTTTGTTTGTGAGACATCGCGACGATGAATCTCATTCAAATGGATCCCCTGATAGTGCTTCAAATGACTGGATCGAATTATGGGAAATGACCATCAACTGGGGAGGCAACTCAGCAACCGTAGCTAAAATACAAGATATTGCTGTCACGGAATTTGATTCTGATCTATGTGGTCTAGTTTCTTTCTCTTGTATCCAGCAGCCTACTGCAAGTCCGAACCAGGATCTTGATCCTTTAAGAGAGACTGTTATGTACAAAGCGCCAATGAGAGTATTTACTGATCATCAAGCAATTGTGCTTGCTTGGGCCACTGACGTGTCCGGAACAAACCGAGCAGGTATTCGATGGGCTGAGATCAGAAGAGATGCAGGATCATTAGGAAACTGGTCATTGTATCAGGAAGGTACATATGCTCCAGGCACTACTAACAGATGGATGCCAGGGATTAACATGGATGAGGACGGAAATATAATGATGGCCTACTCTACTTCAAGCCAAAATGCAGGAGACTTTCCATCGATCAAGTTTACAGGAAGAAGAGCATGTGACCCGTTAGGAGAAATGACTGTTCCTGAGACGACCATTAAGCAAGGATTATCTTCAAGAACATCCAATACACGATGGGGTGATTACCATCATCTATCTATTGATCCGTACAATGACAGTGTATTTTATTTCACTGGTGTTTACATGGAAGCATCGAATGCCATCCGCACAAACATCAGCTCTTTTCAGATGGACCCAGCAGCATCGGACGCCGGAATCATAGAAGTTTTCCAGCAAACACCTGGAACGATCTGTGGATCAGCAACAATCGTTGGAGTTGTTATTCAAAATAAGGGAACAGGTTCGATCAATTCAGGAACAATTGAATGGGATGTTGACGGTGGAACAGCTTCTACTGAAAACTACACCTCTTCGCAACTCTCAGGCACGGGAGATATTGACACAATCTATATCAACGTATCAGGACTTGGAGTTGGAGCCAATACGGTCAATTTCAATTCAACAGGGGTTAACGGTACAGTGCCAGACGATGTGACCTGCAACGATCTAGCTTCTTTAACGATCACCACAGGTTCGGGAAGTTTATCAGTAACTGCAAATATTAATAATGAACCTTCTTGCTCGCCAGGTAATGACGGTCAAATCACCGTTGTACCTACAGGAGGTACAGCACCTTACACTTTCACTTTTGACGGAGGCGCTCCACAATCAACTGGAATTTTTACTGGCATATCGGTAGGGACGTATAACTACACTGTAACGGATGGATCAGGATGCGCTGGTTCAGGTTCTGTTGCATTGAGCAATAGTACAACTGTCAATGCGATAGCTGGACTCGCTTCTCCAATTTTATGTAATGGAGATTCAAACGGGAGTTTCTCAATCGCGGCGTCAGGTGGATCGCCATCTTACACCTATTCAATAGATGGAACAAACTTCCAGTCCAGCAACGTTTTTAATGGTCTTTCTGCGAATACGTATAACGTAATTGTAAAAGATCAAAACGGTTGTGAAGGATCTACATCTATTGCATTGAATGAACCGGCATCTCTAAATGTGAATGCAATACCAATTGCAGTGAATTGCAAGGGAGCAAATGACGGTCAGATCACTATTTCTGTTTCAGGTGGGATACCTGGATACAATTATAGTATTGATGGAACGAACTATTCATCAAATAACCTGATTACCGGATTAGCTCCTGGTTCTTACACAGTATATGTTCAGGATAATAATGGATGTGTATCTACTTTCAACACAACGATTACTGAACCTACACAAGTAAACGCCAGTGCAGCGGGTACTCCATCAAGTGGTAACGATGGTACGATAACAATCACAGGAACTGGTGGTAACTCCCCATATCAGTATAGCATCGATGGAACGAACTATCAAAGTGGTGCTTTGTTTACCGGATTAACTCCAGGGACTTATACAGCATATGTTCAGGACAATAATGGATGTATTAGCCAAACAAGTGTGGTTGTTGCTTCAACAACAGGACTGGAAGAACAATCTCTGCTTTTGGTTTCACTGTACCCTAACCCTACTGATGGAGAGTTGAACATCGTTATCGATGGCGTTATAGGAGTAAGCGTCAATGCAAAGATCTTTAACATGGCTGGACAAGTCGTTTCAGAATTCAATTTACCTGTCGTGAATGGCAAAGTTGATCATCAAGTTTCTTTGAGTAAAAAGATAGCCGCAGGTAATTACTATATTGGATTCTATGATGCAGTAGCATTACCAATAGTAACGCAATTCGTCAAGAAGTAAAGTTTAATAAACAAAAGAAAGGCTGACCAGTGGTCAGCCTTTCTCTTTTATAGAAATAAGATACTGATCACACTGACCAGCAGTACACCTATCACATTTAATACGAATCCATACTTCGCCATATCACTGATCTTTACTTGACCGGACGAAAATACGATTGCATTTGGAGGAGTCCCTACAGGCAACATAAATGCACAACTTGCGGCCATAGTTATCGGTAAACACAGCTGTAGGATATCAATATTGGATTCAGTTGCAAAAGCTGCGATCAATGGAATAAAGATCGTTACCAAGGCCAAATTTGACATGATCTCAGTGGCAAAAATGGCTATGGTCACAAGTATCCCAATTAGTATCCAGACCGGATAATCACTGAATTGTCTAAAGGTAGTCGTCAATTCTGTGATCACCCCATTTTGCTCCAGCATAGCAGCCAGAGCTAATCCACCACCGAATAAGAGAAGAATCCCCCAAGGCAATTTTTCCGTGTCTTTCCAGACAAGAAATGGTTTTTTATTCGAAGAAGGAAGGATGAATAACAAAATCGCTCCTAAAATTGCAGGACCTTCATCCTTATACTTGAGTCCAAAATCTTCGATAAGATCTTTAAACGACCACATAATTACAACACCAAGAAAAACAACCAGCACGATGATCTGATCCCTTGTCCATTTTTGCTTGTGGATCTCAAACGAATGTGAATTGCTTTTTCTTTCTGATCCCATAATGAAATAAAAGAAGACGTAAATAGCTAATAACATGAGTAGACTTATTGGAAGTGCAATTTTCATCCAATGAAAGAAATCGATATTCAAGCCATAATTCTGTTCAAGAATACTCTTCATTTGCATATTTGGCGGTGACCCCACTAAGGTTGCCATCCCTCCCACACTCGCCGCATATGCTACACTTAAAAGCAAGAAAAGAGAGAATTTCCCTTTACGTTCATCTGAAGGCATAGAGTGAATAACGGCAGTTGCCATAGGTAGCATCATCAAAGCCGTGGCGGTATTTGAGATCCACATACTTAAAACTCCCGTACTGATCAGAAAACCAAAAAGGATTCTACTCTTAGATTTTCCGACAAAATTGATAATTCCTCTGGCGATCTGCTCGTGAATATTCCATTTCTCCAGTGCTAAAGCCAGAACAAACCCTCCGAAGAACAAATACACATTATTGTTTCCGTATGCTTTAGCAAGATCGCCGGTTTCCAATACGCCTAAAGGCACTGCAAGTACCATAGGCAAAAGTGCTGTCACATAGATTGGAATCAATTCGAAAACCCATAGAAAGATCATCAGTCCTCCCAATGCAATTGAGCTCCACATTGGGTTTTTTCCTCCTGTTAAAAACAGAATCAGAAGAAAGATAAAGACACTTGCTCCTAGTAAAAGGGATTTCCAGTTATTCATAGCTTAAAGGTTATAAAAAAAGCGGACAATGTCCGCTTTAGATAAATTAGATTGAAATTACGCCATCTTGTTCAATTTCTTCACGAAATCGATCGCAGCTTCTTCCATCTTTTCTCTAATCACTTTATAATCTGCTTTTGACTTTGCTCCATTGATCTTTGCCAGCATATCGTCTTGAAAATCCGCTGCCTCATCAATTAGCTTATCTGCATCAGCATTGTTCTTATCATTCATCATCATTGCCATGAAACACTCGTCCACAACATCGAAAACCATATTATTCAGATCTCTCTTGATTGATCGTTTACTTGCCATATCTTTTTTTTATTAAAATTAAAAAATTGTGCATCGTTCTTGAATCTTCATTCTCAAAGATTTAAACGACGAATTGTGAAAACAAAATGGGCGACAAAAAGTCGCCCATTCTACTTATGATTCTTTTGGAGCTTCAACGTTCTCCTGTCTTTCCGGTCTTGGAAGAAGAACTTTTCTTGAAAGCTTCCATTTTTTCGTTTTTGGATCTTTACCAACTACTTTGAACTTCAGCACATCTCCTTCTTTACAAACGTCTTCCATTTTTGCCACTTTCTCCCAAGAAAATTCTGAAATATGGATCAATCCGTCTGTACCAGGAAGAATCTCTACGAAACATCCGAAATCTTTAACAGATTTCACCTTTCCTTCGTATTCAACACCTTCTTCAACTTGTGGAGGGAATGCGATCATTTTGATTCTTCGAATCGCTTCTTTCATATCATCAGCGTTATTCGACATCACCTGTACATTTCCGTTTCCACTAGGAAGCTCTTCAATCGTGATCGTTGTCTTCGTTTCCTTCTGTAAAGTCTGAATGATCTTTCCACCAGGCCCGATGATCGCACCGATCACTTCATTAGGAACTTCAAACGCCTCAATTCTAGGAACAAATGACTTAAGATCGCTGTTTGGTTGAGCTATCGTTTCTGTAATCTTTCCTAAGATGTGAATTCTACCAGCCTTCGCCTGATTCAATGCTTGCATTAAAACTTCGTATGGAAGACCGTCTACCTTGATATCCATCTGACATGCAGTGATTCCTTTCGCAGTACCTGTTACTTTGAAGTCCATATCTCCCAAATGATCTTCATCACCCAAGATATCAGACAATACGGCAAATTTACCCTCATCAGCAACCAATCCCATGGCAATACCCGAAACTGGCGCAGTGATTGGAACACCACCGTCCATTAACGCTAAAGTACCAGCACAAACTGTTGCCATTGAAGATGAACCATTTGATTCAAGAACATCTGAAACCAAACGTATCGTATATGGATAATTCTCAGGAAGAACCGGCTTGATCGCTCTCAACGCTAAGTTTCCGTGACCAATTTCTCTTCTTGAAGTACCTCTTAGTGGCTTCGCCTCTCCTGTAGAGAATGGAGGGAAATTGTAATGCAGCATAAACTTTTCAGTTCCCTGGAAAGTTGCTCCATCGATCAACTGCTCATCCATTTTACCTCCCAACGTAAGTGTTGTCAAAGATTGAGTTTCACCTCTCGTGAAGATCGAAGAACCGTGAACACATGGTAGGTAATCGATCTCAGACCAGATAGGACGAATTTCTTCGAACTTTCTTCCGTCAAGACGTTTCCCTTCATGAAGCATCACCCAACGAACTGCCTTCTTCTTAACTTCTGAAAAGTAAACAGAAATGAATCCACCAACTTCTGCTAGTTCCTCTTCCGTGAAATTAGCCTTCACCTCTTCTTTGATCGCATCAAATAATTCAGATCGCTTAGACTTATTCGCAAGTCCCATTCTAGCAACATCCTTGCATTTTTCCATTGCAAGTTCGTATACTTTCGCCTTCACTTCATCATTGTGAACTTCATGGCTGTATTCTCTCTTTGGATTTGCTGTTGGAATCTCAGCTGCCAAATCCAACTGGAACTGACACTGTTCTTTAATTGCAGTATGTGCGATCTTGATCGCCTCAACCATTTCCTCCTCAGAGATTTCTTTGAACTCGCCTTCCAACATGTTGATGTCTTTCGCAGTACCTGCGATCATCATGTCAGCATCCGCATTTTCCATTTCCTGCATTGTAGGGTTAACGATCCACTGACCATTTACTCTACCTACACGTACTTCTGACATTGGTCCATTGAATGGAATGTCTGAAACTGCGATCGCCGCAGATGCAGCTAAACCACAAAGGGCATCCGGATTGTTCACGCCATCATAAGACAATAACTGGATCATCAACTGTACTTCCGCATGGTAATCATCCGGAAATAATGGACGAAGCGCTCTGTCTACTAATCGCATTACTAAAATTTCAGATTCTGAAGGTCTAGCCTCTCTTCTGAAAAAACCTCCAGGAAAACGTCCTGCCGCAGCATACTTTTCTCTGTAATCAACTGTTAACGGAAGAAAATCTACTCCTTCCTTTGCATCTGGAGCTGATACTACTGTCGCTAGCAACATTGTATCCCCCATTCTTACTACAACAGACCCATCTGCCTGTTTTGCCAATTTACCTGTCTCAACGGTAATTTCTTTACCTCCGGTAATAATTGACTTTCTTGTTCCTATATTCATATTCTTACTAATTCCAATTTTAAGTTACCCGAACTTTTTAAAAAAGAAAGGGACAGCCGAACTTGTTCGATTGCCCCCTCCAATAAAATTTGAACGAATTAACGACGTAGTCCTAATTCCTTCACGATCGCTCTGTATCGCTCGATATCTTTATTCTTCAAATAGTCAAGCAAGCTTCTACGCTTACCCACCAACAATTGAAGAGCTCTTTGAGTACCGTAATCTTTTCTGTTCTTCTTAAGGTGCTCAGTCAAGTGACTGATTCTGTAAGAGAACAATGCGATCTGCGCTTCAGATGAACCTGTGTTCGTTGCAGCTCCACCGTGCTTTGCGAAGATCTCTTTTTTCTTTTCTGAATTTAAATACATGCCAATATTCTGTTAAATCATTTTTATGTAGTCGACTTTCGACGGTGCAAAGATAGCAATAAATTTGGATCAGGTAAAAAAGTGTCGGAATTTTAATCTTTTATTGATCACATCCTGTCAGGCACCTGAATCCCTAATAAAACCATTCCCAGTCTGATCACCTTTGCTACGTTTCTGCTCAATACCAATCGCATATAACGAACATCTTCATCCGTCTCGTTCAAGATGTATACACTTTGATAAAAGCTATTATACAACTTAACCAATTCAAAAGTATAATTCGCAATTAAAGCCGGCGACATAGTATCGGCTGCCTCACTAATAACAGAAGGAAATTCTTCCAATTGCTTGATTAATTCCTGTTCTTCATGTCCAATCGTTCGAACATTGATCTTAGAATTAAAATCCTTGACACCTGATTTTGATAAAAGGCTCTGGATTCGAGCATGAGCATACTGAATAAATGGTCCTGTATTCCCATTCAACTCAATAGATTCCTCCGGATTGAACATCATCCTTTTCTTCGGGTCGACTTTCAGTAGGTAGTACTTCAATCCACCCATTCCAATCAACGCATACAGATGCTCCTTCTCCTGCTCTGTCATTCCATCGAGATGACCTCTCTCTTTGGTCATTTCTGTAGCCTTATCCACGACTTCCGCCATAAGATCATCTGCATCAACGACAGTACCTTCTCTTGATTTCATTTTACCGGTCGGTAAGTCTACCATTCCGTATGACAAGTGCATACAGTTGTCCGCCCAGGCATAACCCATTTTCTTAAGGATCAAAAACAACACTTTAAAGTGATAGTCCTGTTCGTTCCCTACTGTATAAATGATACCATTGAGATCCGGATAATCTTTGAATCGATCAACTGCAGTACCGATATCCTGAGTCATGTACACTGCGGTTCCATCAGATCTAAGTACGAGTTTCTCATCCAGACCTTCGTTTGTCAGATCGATCCAAACCGACCCATCCTCTTTTTGATAGAAAATACCCTTTTCCAGACCCTCCACAACGATATCTTTACCAAGTAAATAGGTATCTGATTCATAGTACAGCTTATCGAAATCGACACCCATTGCTTTGTAGGTCGACTCAAATCCTTCATACACCCAACCGTTCATCGTAGTCCACAACAAATATGTCTCAGGATCTCTTGCCTCCCATTTGATCAGCATTTCTTTCGCATCTCTTAGAATAGAAGTTTGATTCTTCGCAAGATCCTTGATCTTATCGTCCAATCCTTTTACTGCTTTTTCATCCTTCCCTTCTTTCGCTGCTGAAAGTCTTAAAAACTCGGACTTTACCTCTTCACTTACGCCAGAAAAATCTCCTTTCTCCCATTTCTGAATGAATGATTTCGCTTCTGAAATGAACTGCTTGTCAAATTCCACATAATACTTCCCCACCAACTTATCCCCTTTCATTCCGGTATTCTGTGGAGTTTCTCTCTCCCCTCTTGCATTTAAAGGAGAGAATCTTTCCCAGGCAAGCATGCTCTTACAAATGTGGATCCCTCGGTCGTTGATTACCTGTGTCTTTATAACCTTATTTCCATTGGCTTTAAGAATTTCAGCTACGGAATATCCAAGGAAATTATTTCTAAGGTGACCTAAATGCAAGGGCTTGTTGGTGTTTGGAGACGAATACTCCACCATTACAGTATTCCCTGAGTTTTCAGGTTGATAACCAAACTTTTCTTCCGAGTTCATTTGGTTCAAAGCTTTGACCCAAAATTCAGGAGACAAAACAATGTTTAGAAACCCATTAACAACAATTGATTTAGAAATCTCAGGAAATTTTGCACTCAAAATCGCTGAAACGTGATTCCCTACCTCCTGAGGTGATTTTTTTAAGATCTTGACAAATGGAAATAACACCAAAGTAAGATCCCCTTCGACATCTTTTCTTGTTTTTTGAAACTGGATCAAAGATGATTCGATCTGCTGACCAAAAACTTCTACTGCATTTTCGATCAGGTACTTTTTTATTTGAGATTCCATTTTAATTCAATGCTTCAATTGTATTGACCATAAGTGAAAATGCCACTTCGGCCATTGTGTTCTTTTTATCGTCAAGACAAGGATTAACCTCAACAAACTCTATACATACTGTTTTTGGAAATGCAGCAAACATTGCCAGTATCTCTTGGGCTTCATCAATTGAAAGTCCATTTGAAACCGGAGTTCCTGTTCCGTATGAAGTTTGATCCGGATCCATTGAATCCACATCGAATGAAACATAGACCATATCACAATGTGACAATTTATCCTGAATCTCCTTCACCACCGTTTCAACACCTGACTCCCTAACTTCCGCTACAGTATAATTTTTGATCTTTAATCGATCCGTAAGTTTATTCTCTTGTTCTTCTGTGTCTCTGACTGCAATAAAATAGAGGTCCTGAGGATCGAATTTAGCGCCATTGAACCCAATATTCTTCAATTCCTCCCATTTTTCAATGGATTCAGGACGAACATCGTTTATTTTACATTCTAGATTATCTTCAGACAATGCAATTGCCAACGGCATACCGTGAATATTACCACTTGGCGTTGTGTATGGTGTATGTAGATCTTTATGAGCATCGATCCAGATCACACCAAGTCTCTTATCAGGATAAGCATTCTTGATCCCCGCTATCGTTCCAGCTGCTGAACCATGATCACCCGCCAACACAAATGGGAATTCTCCATTCTTCAATGCACCTGAAACCTTTTCATTGAGATCCTTGAAAATATCAAGTAAACCATCGATTCTTTTGGCATAGGGATAAGGAGTCGGTTGATCCAATAGATCATTATGATCGATAATCCTGGATTTTAGATATTGATTAAAAATAGTCGAACCTTGCTTTCTTGCCGCAGCCATAATTGCCGCTGGACCTAGTGACGCACCTCTTGTTCCCGCAGTGATCTCCGATGGATTTATTATGAAATGTACTTTCCTCATAAAGTCGAATGAGCTGCAAAATTAGAATAATTGATCAAGTAATTTATGCAAAGTAACCTTAGGATCATCTCTCCGTTAACAAGAAAACTTTGTTACTTTCGCTCAAAGCTATTAAACGATGCTCAGACACCTCATTTTTATTGTACTTTTTCCGGTAGCTCTTTACGCACAAAAACGTGTTCCTTTCACTGGTAAGCTTGTTTACAAAATCACTATTGCTGATACAGCATTTGCAGAACTTGTTCCTACTTCCTATATGACCATTTTAACCAACGATACAGTTACAAGGATCGAAAATGAAACAGATCAACTCGGAAAGCAGGCGTTGATCAAGCACATGGAGCTCAATAAGTCTTACTTACTTATCGAAACACCTATTGACAATTTCGCCATTAAGACAGATCTGAACAAAGTTGAAGAAAGTGATTCAAAATATACGTTCAAGAAGAAGCACTTCAAAAGAAAAATTGCAGGTTTAAAAGCAAGAAGACTCGAGGTAAATCATCCTGATTTTAAAGAACCTAAAGAGTATTTATATCTAAAAAAATACAGTCCGAAATACCTGAATAATTTCCTTGATTTCCCGGGACTACCAGTATTGTTCTACATCATCACTGTCGATGGGGTTTACAAGTATGAGCTTCAGAATTTAGAAGAGTATCTTCCAGAAAAAGATCTATTTGGCGTACCATCAGACTACAAGAAAGTGGATTTTGCAGAATTTCTAGAGATCATTCTGCAATATGAGCAAAATGGCCCTCCTGAAAAAGAAGATTAAACTAACATTCTGCTGTTTATAGTTACTTCCCCCTCTCGTTTTCGGAGCCCAACTGTCAATTATCTTCGTAGGATAATCAAATGCTAATGGCAGAAAACGAATATAAGGAGAAGGAAGAACCAGTTATCGAGGGTAAGACCGGGAAAACTGCGAAGAAGGAGGCGCGCTCTAAAAAAAGTCAAAGCACATCTGGCAAAACTTCGGCGGACTTCTTATCGATCTTCAAGTTGAACGTTGATGAAAAGAAACTAAACACGACCCTTGGCTCGACTTTATTGTTGTTGTCGCTCTTTCTTTTTCTGGCTAGCTTTTCATACATTTTTACCTGGAAAGAAGATCAGGATCAGATCCTGAACAAAGGCTTTTTTGAATACATTTTCTCTTCCGATGATGTGCCGGCTGAAAACTGGTTAGGGAAATTCGGAGCATGGTTTTCGCATCTTCTCATTTTCAAATGGTTTGGACTAGCTTCGTTTGGAATACCTTTCTTACTTTTTCTTTCAGCTGTCAAACGATTATTCAACACTACCCTTCTGCCCATTAAACCTACTTACCTGAGAACGATCAGTATTATGGTCTGGGCTTCCATGTTCCTTGGGTTTTTCGCTGATAAAGTAAATTATCTTGGGGGTTCATTCGGATTTTATATCAATGATTGGCTAAGCATTACACTCGGGAGCTTTGGAGCAATAATTACAATTCTCGTTATGGGCTATGTCGGGATGGTTTTACTATTCAATCCTAATTTCAGTGCTTTATTCGATCGTTTTTCAGGCAAAAACATAGAACCGGAAGAAGAAACCGAGGAAAATTTATTCAAAGAAGATCCTTACAACGACTTTAGTGTGGTCAACACAATAAAAGAGGACGAAATCAAACAGGATGAAGTCGCTGAAACAATCAATTTCGACGAAGCAGAAGACGATTTTGAATCTGAACTCGAAGTAACCTACAAAGAAACCGATGACGATTTTGAGGTTGAGATCCCGGAAAAAGAAGAACCCACTTCGACCAAAGTTGACGATGACTTCTCTGTAGATATTGCCGAGTCAGATGACTCACTTGACGAATCAGAGTTGAACTCTTTACGTGAAGAATATGGTGATTATGATCCAACACTCGATCTTTCGTCATATAAACTCCCTCCGATAGAATTACTAAAAGAGTACGGTTCAGGAGGTGTTTCAGTAGATAAGCAAGAGCTTGAAGACAACAAGAATAGGATCGTTGAAACACTTTCTCACTATAAGATCGATATTGCAAAGATCAAAGCCACAGTCGGACCAACCGTTACATTATACGAGATCGTTCCTGCTCCTGGTGTTAGAATTTCCAAGATCAAGAACCTTGAAGACGACATTGCATTAAGCTTGAGTGCTCTGGGAATTCGTATCATAGCCCCTATTCCTGGTAAAGGAACCATAGGTATTGAGGTGCCAAACTCAAAACCTGAAATGGTATCAATGAGATCCTTGATCGCTTCGGAGAAATTCCAGACTTCGGATGCAGAATTGCCAATCGTAATGGGAAAAACCATCACGAATGAGACGTTCACATTTGACCTTACAAAAATGCCTCACCTTTTAGTTGCGGGTGCAACAGGTCAAGGAAAATCAGTAGGATTGAATGCCATATTAATTTCCATTCTGTACAAAAAGCATCCTGCTCAAGTCAAGTTCGTTCTAGTTGATCCAAAAAAGGTTGAACTAACCCTATACAATAAGATCGAACGCCATTTCCTTGCTAAACTACCGGGTGAAGCAGACGCCATCATCACGGATGTTACCAAGGTTGTCAATACTTTGAATTCCCTATGCATTGAAATGGACGAGCGCTATGAATTATTGAAAGATGCAGGTGTCCGAACGATCATTGAGTACAATGCAAAATTCATTGCACGAAAACTAAACCCTGAAAAGGGTCATCGATTCCTTCCGTACATAGTAGTGTTGATCGATGAGTTTGCTGACCTTATCATGACAGCAGGAAAAGAAGTTGAACATCCGATTGCACGTCTTGCACAGTTAGCCAGAGCAATTGGAATTCACCTCATCGTAGCCACTCAGCGACCTTCCGTAAATGTGATTACAGGTATGATCAAAGCCAACTTCCCTGCGCGTATTGGATTTAGAGTACTCTCTAAAATTGATTCACGAACCATTCTTGACTCATCAGGTGCCGATCAGCTGATCGGACGAGGTGACATGTTGATCTCTACGGGATCAGACTTGAAACGTTTACAATGTGGTTTTGTTGATACCCCTGAAGTGGAAGCGATCTGTAGTTACATTGGTGATCAAAGGGGCTATCCTGAAGCGTTCTTGCTTCCTGAATATGTTGGAGAAAGTGGTGAAGGAAATGGTGATATTGACATGGACGAAATCGATTCCATGTTTGCTGAAGCTGCTCGCATTGTTGTTATCAACCAACAGGGATCTGCAAGTCTTTTGCAACGTAAATTGAAACTTGGATACAATCGCGCAGGAAGAATCGTGGATCAGTTAGAAGGCATGGGTATCATTGGCTCATTCCAGGGGTCAAAAGCAAGAGAAGTACTATTTAGCGATATAGAGTCACTTGATGAATTCCTGAAAACCAAAGGTATTATCTGATGAAACGTGTCGCGTTGATCGCATGCGTTAAGGAAAAGAAGGACTACCCTTCCACAGCGATCGAAATGTACGAAGGACTCTTTCCATCCTGGCTGCAACATGGCGAACACCTTAAAGCAGAACAGTTCTATATCCTTTCGGGAAAATATGGTTTACTTAAGCCTGATGAGATCATCGAACCCTATGATTTCAATTTGAACCACGCCTCAAAAGAATACCTGAATGAATGGAATGATAAAGTCTTGAAACGCTTGAATGAGCTGGAAAATATAAGCGAATGTGAATTTTTGATCTACACTAATTCGACCTACATGCAGGAGTTGATCAAAGTCTTACCTTTTTATACTATTCCGCTTTCAATTGACTGATATCTTACATCTTCTTCATCTCAACAATAATTGAAAAAACATCCTTAGATTTGACATTCTAAATTTTGACGAATGATCAAACACATTATACTTTTCGCTGCGCTGATCACATTTTTCAATGCATCCTCACAAAAAGTAATGTCTCCGGAAGAATTTTTCGGATACCCACTTGGATCCTATTTCACCAGACATCATCAAGTGATCAACTATTTCCGTCAGATCGAGCGAAATAGCAGTGGTAAAATGTATGTTGAAGAATATGGAATTACCAATGAGAGAAGGGAATTGGTCGTTGCATACATTTCATCTCCTGAAAACATTTCGAGAAGAGACGAAATCCAAGCAAAACATGAGAAGGGTGAAAATGAAGATGTAGCAATTGTTTGGTTGAGTTATAATGTCCATGGAAACGAAAGTGCAGGAACCGAAGCATCAATGCAAACTGCATATGAATTGGTCACCGAGCACAATGATTGGTTAAAAAATGTATTGATCATTATTGATCCATGCATCAACCCAGATGGTAGAGACCGATATGTAAACTGGTACAACCAACAGCACAACGCAATTCCTAACCCGAATGTAGTGGCCGCAGAACATGATGAACCATGGCCAAGTGGAAGACCAAATCACTATTTATTCGACCTGAACAGAGATTGGGCATGGATGACCCAGGTTGAAACAAGACAACGAATCCCACTTTACAATGAATGGCTGCCTCATGTACATGTTGATTTCCACGAACAAGGGATCGATGACCCTTATTATTTCGCTCCTGCTGCTGAACCATTCCATGAGGTTATTACTGACTGGCAAAGAGAATTTCAGAATGGTTTAGGAAGAAATCACGCTAAGTACTTTGACAAAAACGGATGGTTTTACTTCACTCGTGAAATCTTTGACCTTTTATATCCGAGCTACGGAGACACCTACCCTACCTACAATGGTGCAATCGGAATGACCTATGAGCAAGGAGGAAGCGGTCAATGTGGTCTTGCTGCGATAAACGATGAAGGTGATACGCTAACCTTATACGATCGTATTGCACATCACCATACGACAGGTATCTCTACGGTAGAATTCTCTTTCATGAACCGTGACAAGTTGATCAGTGAATTCAAAGCATTCGGAACAAAAAATAATTTCAAATACAAATCCTACGTTCTTTCAGGAAACCCTGAGCAGTTGAATGCATTGGTCAAACTACTTGATGCTCACGGGATCAAATACCAACAAGGTAACGGAGAGTCTGTAAAAGGATTTGATTTTGAAACGCAGAAGTCAGGATCCGCTAAAGCATCAGATAAGCATTTGATCGTTAGTACTGACCAGAAAAAAGGAACCTTGATCAATGTGTTGTTTGAACCAAAAACAAAACTATCTGATTCACTCACGTATGACATAACCGCCTGGTCATTACCTTATGCATACGGACTTAGCTGCATCGCTTCAGAATCATTGATCAAAGGAACAACTTTTAAAACAGCTGAAAATGAAGTAGCACATCCAAAGGACACATACGCTTATTTGTTCAGATGGAATAGCATGTCGGATGCGAAACTTCTCGCAAATCTTATAAGTCTTGGTGTAAGAGTTCGTTTCTCAGAGCAGAAATTCACTTTTGGAAAAGAAGAATATTTACCGGGCACATTGATCGTTGTCAAGCCTGAAAATGATCACCTGGAAATTGACAGGATCATTAAAGACATGGCGAAAAAGCACAAAGTTGAGTATACGATTTCCTTTACTGGTATGGTTGATACTGGAAAAGACTTTGGATCGAGTTCAGTTAAGCTGATCGATGGACCTACTGTTGGTCTCGTAAGTGGAGAGGGGACGAGCTCATTGATGGTTGGTGAGGTATGGTATTACTTCGAGCAGGAATTAAATTATCCGCTAACGGTACTTCAGTCATCTTCAATCAGCGACTATGGATTAAAAGGTATTGATGTATTGATCTTGCCAGATGGATACTACTCGATCAGTTCTTCTGTGCTTTCTTCCTTCATTTCCAAAGGAGGAAAAGTGATTGCAATGGGTGGTGCATTATCAAATTTTGCAGGTCAGGAGGGATATTCGGTGAAAATGAAAGACGAAGAAGAAGATGAGGAAGAAGAGGAAGAGGAAGATCGTCATGAACACCAACATATCGCTTATGAAGCTGAGGAAAGAGAGGCAATTAAGGATATGATCACCGGAGCGATCTACAAGTGCACGGTTGAAAATACGAACCCTCTGGCATTCGGATACCCCCAACATTACTTTACCCTACGACTTGATGCAAGTGCTTACGAATGGCTGGAAGATGGCGGAAATGTAGTTTATACGGAAGCCAACAGCTCAGCCGTTTCTGGATTCGTTGGATGCAACGTAAAAGATAAGCAATCAGAAAGTCTGATCTTCGGAGTAGAATCGATTGGAGCAGGGTCAGTGGTATATATGGTTGACAATCCGTTATTCAGAGGATTCTGGGAAAACGGAAAGTTGTTTTTTGCAAATGCCATCTTCTTCGTAAATAAGTGACAGCAAGAAATTTTATTGCAATAGCAGTCGGACTTTTCGTTGCCTTCTTTCTTGACTATGTCCTTGAAATGGGGGCTTCTCAGCTGTTTCCAGTAGCTTCAAGGCCGACACCAAAAACAAAGGAGGAACTGATCGCTTTGTTTGAAAGTATCCCCTTAATGACTCTACTTATTGTAGGTTTCGCTCATTCAATTGCCATTTTTACGGGTGGATTTATCTCTAAAAAGATCAATCCAGAAAGCAGCACGGGAATCATCGTGATCATCGCATTATTTGGAATCCGAACGATCACAGAAATCGCTCAGTTGCCGTTGCCTACTTGGTTTGTGATCTATGAAATTTCTTTGATGACCTTCGCTTCCGTTCTTGCCTTGAGGTTATTTAAATGAAGTCTTCAGGATGAAGGGCACCGAATTTATTTTTCCGGCTTCAACTAAACCTATTTGAAAGTCTGAAATTTCAGGATCCTTTTCATAATAATCAGTAGAAATGATCTGAGCATTGCTCTTCATTGCCGCTTGATACCTTGTATAATCATGTGCCCTGGCTTCCAGTGAACCGGCGTCCGTTCGGGTCCTTACCATATATTTTCGCGAAAGCTCGTTGATCTCCTCCTCTTTTCCGATCGGATCATTCCTCATCACAAACGCAGTGGACTCCCCTCCTATTTCGCCATAAGCAAACATTGGTTTGTCTTCCCCGTTGTTCAGCGATAAATTGTATAGTCCATCATGATCACTATCGTACAAGAATAAAATCTTCCCTCTAACCTCCTCAAGTGTTGGCCAGCCAGCATCCTCCAATCGTTCCTTAATTGAAGAATATTCACCTTGAAGATCCTTTGGTGAAAAAAGTAATGAATCTGTGCCGAACCATTTTCTGATCTTTTGATCCAGCAATTCAACTGCAATACTATCAAAAGGTATCGCCCGCTTGAACCCAAGAAACCTTAAAAACCCGCTGTAATCACCCGGTGATGACCCTTTGGCTTCGATATTAATAAATATGGGTTCATGTGTAGGATGAGTTAGGCTCCATTGACTCAATTCAGAAAACGCTTCTTCAATTGTCAAATAATTGGTTTCAAAATCTACATCTGCAATGTGAAGGATCTTGAACCCAGGCTGACGCATCGTTTCATTCTTGATCTTTTGTCTTCTTCCGGAAAGAAACATATTCACCCTGCGTTTCCTGTAATGCCCTCCTTTTGGATCGTTGTACACATCCAATTCAAAACCTCTTATGTTGTAATCATTCAGTTGAACGGGTATGGGTAAATGACCATAATCCAGCTGAATTGGATCCAAATCCCCTCCAAGTCTCTTTTTGAAGCGTGATAAAAACCGAATCACCTTTGGATCTGGTTTTCTTTTATAGCTGTTGTGCGAGGCCAGAAATCTTAGCTCATTTAATCGGACGGTATCTTCCTGAGAAAAACCAATTTGAACTAGTATCAGAAAAGTAAAGGCTAAAAGTATCTTCATCTTATTCATTTATGTGGAAGATAAGCATCCGAATTGAATTCAACTCAAGTTGTTCTTTTGTATCACCATTCCATACATAAACTTTGAGTCCGTTCACATCCTGGGGCACATCATCGATCAAGAATTCAAACTCCTCAACATCAGAGCTGATCATCTCTTTCAGAAAAAGGGCTTTGTAGTACTTTCCTTCTACATCAGAAATGACAACTCTTGATTCTCGAATGGAAGATATAGCTTTGGTTTCTATCAAAATTTTAACACCTGCAGATTCGACATCTACCATGGTTTCGATAGACGCAGAAAACGGATGTGATTCATTAAGAATCTCTGTTTTATCAAAACTTTCTATTTTTATCAACTTCCAATTTTCAGGTATCATCACTTTTTGAGGAGCAGGTTTCAATCTGAAGAAATTCGTTTTGTACGAATCCCATGTCGTCTGCCCTCCAACATGCACGCTCTTCACCACCTGATAGGCTTGAAATAAATTAAGCGGAATAAAAACAAAAAGCACCGGATACACCCATCTTCGTGATCTTTCATTCAAGAAAAGCGCTGCAGAAACCACAATAAATGGATAATACTCAACCATTACTCTTTGGCCCATTCCCGCCCCGAAAGTCCAGCACCACCAAGAAGAAAGTACATAAGTTATGAGAACCAGCGGCAGTAAATAGACTACACCAAGCCAACCATTTCTTCTGAAAGAATACAAGACACCAATAAAGAGTAACAGAAGCATAACCGGACTCCAGAATAACCAGCCCTTCTCCGGACTAAACATAAATTCAATCCAATGTGGATGCAAGAAGTCAAATCCTTCATCTTTGTAGGAATAGACGATCCAATTCCCAGTCTGCCATTTCCACATTAATGGAGGAATGATCAGGATCATCACAGAAATGATCAATGATTTCCATACACCCAAAAGTTCTTTGAGATCAGGCAGAATATTCTTCAAGCGATTAGCCGTCAAGAATGGGAAATACAATAGACAAAGAACCATAATCGCATTTGTAGGACGAATGATCACGATCAAAGCCAAAAGAATAAAGATCAATCCCAGTTGCTTTCGTTCAGAAAACCACCTTTCCCCAGCCCATAATAAAACAGACGCCAGAAAGAAACTGAACACATGACTTACTGTGTGATCATAGATCACATAATACCACAAATTGGTTCCAAACAACAACAGTGACAATAATGCCGCAATCTTTACTTCACTAACATTCAAATTTTTAAGAAGCCCCCACAAAAATCGAAATCCAAGTAACAAATAAACAATGTGTGATAAGCCTATCATGAGTTGAAAAGGCATGGAATATCCATCCACAGGATAACCAAAGACGAAGGCAACTAGACAACCAAGAAAGAAAAAAGGAGCATATAGAATACTCAAACCCGGGAATGTCTTATTCACTTTTGTGCCATTTGGCTGTTCATTTAGGAAATCCTTAAAGTGTGATCCATCCTCAGGATAATAATTCTTTTCAGCATCATAAATGAAATTGAACGATGGATCCTGATACAGGAATAATGCAGGCAAGTAGGCATAATATCCTTTACCATCGGCATTAATAGATCTTAAATAAGGTGAATTGACATCTCGATACAGAAAAAATGCTGCCATAAGCAGACTCAACAGAAGCAGGAAGTATTTCTTTTCAGAGATCATTGTTCAAACAAAAATAAGAATAATCCTATGGCACTTTTGAAATCAATTATCTTTGGGGTGCATGAACAACAAGGCAAGCAGACTTTCAATATTAATTCCAGCATACAATGAAGAGGAAACGATTTCTCAGATCCTGGAAAAGGTATTGGAGCTCCCTCTTGCAGGAGATCTGGAAAAAGAGATCATCGTTATCAACGATCGTTCATCAGATAGTACAGGTAACCTTGCTGACGAATTTGCGCAGAAGCATGGGGATTCCAGGATTATTGTTCATCATCAGGAAGTAAATTCCGGTAAAGGAGCGGCTCTTCACAAAGGGATAGAGCTCGCGACCGGTGACCTCATCATTATTCAGGATGCTGACTTGGAACTTGATCCCAATGACATCAATCTTCTTTTGTCAGAATGGTTAAAAGGTGAGCACAATGTCATTTATGGATCTCGTTTTCTTGAACAGAAACATGAGAACACCAATTTTATGTGGCACATCATGGGGAATGGCTTTCTTACCAAGCTCTCAAATCTATTCACGGGAGTGCGTTTGACAGACATGATGACCTGCTATAAACTTGTGCCTGCCGATATTCTCAAGCAGCTGAATCTTAAAGAAAAAAGATTTGGTTTTGAACCAGAGGTTACCGTGAAGTTGGCCAAATTAAAAAACACATCCTTTAAAGAGATTCCTATTTCGTATTCAGCAAGAAAACGTGAGGAAGGCAAAAAGATCAACTACAAAGACGGTTTTAGAGTGATGTATTGCATCGTCAAATACCGATTTAGCTAGTCCTTTTTTGTGTTGATCTGAAATCCAAGTCCGGCCGAAAAGATCAATTCGTCGGCCCTTAAAGAACCTTTTTCAAAACCTCTTATCGTCGAATTCATGTATGTCAATTCCGCGAAAAAATGAAAGTATTTCCATACATAATAAGCCGTACCTATCTTCAACGAGAAAGTAGGATTAAAAGAAGTTCCGGATTTCAAAGGAGACTGAATAATGGACAGTCCCGGCTGAAATCCTAAATAATTATCCCAGTTATTTTTCGTTTCATGATAAAAGGCACCAAAGCTCGCATTCAAGGCGCTAGTATACATATTTACACTACTTGAAGACTCTGCACCCGGAATATAGAAAAAAGACTCTCCCCTCAAACTCAACTTCTCATCCAGTTGATAGGCCAGAAAACCATGGATGTATATATTCTGAACATCGCGATTCAACATTTTTGAAGGAGCTATTGTGGCTGATGCCTTTAAAGTACCTTGACGAATATACTGCTCCTGCTGTCCTATGGAATAATGCGCAAACAGAACAGCTGCTGAAAAAAGAATTATTCTTACCATAAGTCAGCAATTTTGTAATTGATCCCTACATGGAAGAGCAAATGTCCTTCCAGACTACCTCCTCCTTCTGATCGAAACTCGACTGTGCCATTCAATTGCTCAGCATCCACATGATTACCCAAATGGATCATGTATTGACCAACAACAGAAAGATCAAGACGAGGTGAAAGATTCACATGAACTCCAGCTCCACCTTGAACAGCAGAACTCCATCGTTCCAAATAATTCAATGAATTCGAATTATCCACTAATCTTGTATAGTCAAAACAGTGTCCAGCTAATACATACGGACGAAACAACTTTCCTCCCTCCGTAGGATAAAACAACACGCTCCAACCAATATGATAATCAGTTCGATGAGCAAAATCCTCAATATCTCCCGTGATATAATCGAAAAACCAATCTGAATTCACACGATCAGCGAACTGAAGTCTGAACTGCCCTCCTATTCCAGTCCCGGTATTAGCGAATTCACCATGATTAAATGTGCTGATGGTCGTTCTGGCTCCTAAGCTGAACATTCCTCCATCATTTCCTTTGATGTCTAAAGGTTGTGCTACTATTGCTCCAATATGTAAAGCAAACACAAAAATGAGTAGTGATTTCATGTTGATCTGGTTTTTGGTCCTTACCCTAAAAACGCGATTATTTCTCATTTCGTATATACAAAAAATGCAGCCAAAGCTGCATTTTCTATTTAGTTTGAGAATTTCTCTATCACTTCGGTCGTGACACCTGTATTTGAAAAACCACCATCATGGAAAAGGTTCTGCATAGTCACATATCTTGTCAGATCCGAGAACAAAGTAACACAGTAATCAGCACAAGATTCCGCATCAGCATTACCTAGAGGCGACATCTTTTCTGAGAAACTGATGAACTCAGAAAAACCTTTAACACCGCTACCAGCAGTTGTCATCGTTGGCGATTGAGAGATCGTATTTACTCTCACTTTTTTCTGTACCCCATAATGGTATCCGAAACTTCTTGCAATCGATTCCAGATATGCTTTGTTATCTGCCATATCATTGTAATCAGGGAAAACACGTTGAGCAGCGATATACGAAAGCGCCACTATCGATCCCCATTCATTCATTGCATCCAACTTCATTGCCGTTTGCATTACTTTGTGAAAGGACAATGCAGAAACGTCAAGTCCCTTCATTGTATAATCATAGTTCTCACTAGTATAGTGGTTTCCTTTTCTAACGTTTACTGACATTCCAATAGAATGTAGAATAAAATCGATCTTACCACCAAGGATCTCCATAGACTGAGAAATCAACTTTTCAAGATCTTCAACACTCGTTGCGTCTGCAGGAATGATTTTAGAGCCGGTCTTTGAAGCCAGTTCATTGATCTCACCCATTCTCATTGCGATCGGCGCATTTGTTAAAACGAACTTTGCACCATGCTCATGAGCCTTTTCAGCAACATGCCATGCTATTGACTGATTGTTTAGTGCACCGAAAATAATCCCTCTTTTTCCTTCTAATAATCCTTTTGCCATTTTGCAATATTTTGAGGTCAAAGATAGCTAATTTCTTCAACTCAGAATTGATTACAAAAAGTATTGAAATACAGTAAGGTATGAGCACATGCACTATTGCGGGATCAATATTACTTTCCTAATTTCGCAACTGAATTTTTAACGTCAAAAGTGAAAAAGGTCTTCAAAAGTAAATGGTTCAAAATCCCCTTTTACACCTTACTGGTGGGATTTGCACTGATCGGATTTTTCCTAACTGCCAGTTACGCTGCAATCAAATTGAGGCTAACAGATGATTCCGGTTCCGTTGACGTAAATAACAGATACTTTCAGGAGATCAAAGATAAATACAACCAATCGTTTGAACTGGACACCTCTTCCGTTCAATTCAACGATTATGAAGCTGTTCAGCGCATAGTACTTTTGAACAAATTCTATCCTGTTAATGCTCAATTCATCATGAACGCCTATGAGAAGTCAGATGATAAAAAGGAAATCCTGCGAATGTTGGATGCTGCAGATATTCAATTGAAAGACAACAAGTATTACAATCAACAACTTCGTAAATTAAAGGCAAGTCTCAAACGAAAGAAAAAATACAGATCCATCAGTGTTTATGAATGGATGAACATTTCTGAATGGCAGGATTTCAAAATTGCGGTCGCAAAGGATAAGGAATTGATCGATTCTGCGGCAAGAGTAACAGGTGTCGAATCAAGATTAATCGTTGCATGTTTGGTGGGTGAGCAAATACGGCTTTTCAACTCGAATCGAGAGGCGTATAAAAAATGGATCGGACCATTGAAGATCCTGAGCGTTGAATCGCAGTTTTCTTTTGGCGTAACTGGCATCAAAGAGCATACAGCGATGAAGATCGAGCGCCTTTTGAAAACTCCTGATAGCGAATATTACTTGGGAGAGCGCTATGAAAACCTACTCGACTTTGCTACTGAAGATACCACTCAGGAGCGACTGGACCGACTGACCTCTTATAGAAATCATTATTATTCTTATTTATACGCAGCTGTGTTTCTCAAGCAGGTAAAACATCAATGGGAAAGAGCCGAATTCCCTATCGATGATCGCCCAGAGATCCTTGCGACATTGTTTAATGTAGGTTTTCCTCAATCTAAACCAAAATCTAACCCAAGAGTTGGTGGTTCAACGATCAAGATCTACGAAAAACCCTATACCTTCGGAGCAATAGCCTACCAATTCTATTATTCTGGAGAACTGTTTGATCTTTTCCCCATACAGTCAAAAAAATTCGACTGGATCGAAAATGAAATATAAGCCAATTCATTTCCTGTTCCTGGGGACTCTGTTCATTTCTTGTCAACAAGAAAAAGAACCTAAAAAGAAAGTCGAAATCAAAGCCGTCACCATCAACCCTTACAAACAATGGACTACCCTTGAAAAGGGAATGGAATTTATCGAAATTGATGCTCCTGTAAAATCAGAAATCAATAATTCGATCATCAGTATCTTAAGAATTGAACCGGAATATTTCGAGTTTGAAATGCACAATGCGAGCCAGAGAGGAAGAAAACCTTTAAAAGCTTATCAATGGGCTGAAAAATACGATTTGGACGTGGTCTTTAACGCAGGAATGTATGATATGGCTAATGGAATGATCCACAGAGGTTATTTGAAAAACAACAGGCATTTGAACAACCGTAAACTGGAACCCCATTGTAACTCGATGATCGCTTTTCAACCAAAAGACTCTCTGAACAGCAATTTTGATATTTTCGATCTGGAGTGCCAACCCTGGAAATCAATTAAAAACGATTTTAACTGCTACGCTCAGGGAATGAGAATGATCGATTGCAATAGTGAACCTCTTAGCTGGAACAAGAAAAAGCAATCATGCAGTATGTTAGTTGCTGCAAAAGACCCTCAAGGAAGAATCTACCTCCTATTTACCAGATCTCCCTATACACACAATCAAATGATCGGCTTCATGAAAGATATGCCTTATAAATTGAGTAACGCGATCTATCTTGAAGGAGGCCCCGAAACAAGCCTGTTCATTAAAACAAATGACATTCTGATCAAAAGATTCGGAAGCTATGTTACGCAAACATTCGCTAATGACGATAATCCTAATTTCTGGCCTATTCCAAATGTGATTGGCATCAGGAAAAAGATCTAGTCAATCTGCATGTAACTCTGGATCGCAAGAAGCAGTGCTTCGTTTGAGTTATTGACTTCTTTCAAAATATTCAGATGGGTCGCAACGTCCATTTCTGAATGATGAACCGATAGCACTTTGAATAACAATTCCTGCTGTTCATTATGCATTCCTATTAATAAATGATCTAATTGCTGCAATTCTGAATGCCCTGCCTTGTCAATGTATTCTATAATAGTTGAACACTCACGATAAAACTTATCCTGATTCTCAATCATCTTTTTATAAAAACCGAAAATATGATCAGAAGCTGAATTGCTTAATTCGATCAGGTTATGCTTTATATCTTTCATATCCTTCGCCGAATGAGTCGAATTCCGGAACACTGCCACCAGATGATTTACCATTTTTATTTCATCCTCCTCTAAACGCTGGCTCAGCATTGTTCGGTAGAATGGGATAACCTCACTCTCGTGTTGTTTCAGCTTGAAATAATTCCCGGTGATGTTCAACTCGTTCGCTGTAACAAGTTCTTTATTGATCTTTATGGTTTCTTCTAAAAAACATAACGCTTCTTTTTTCAACCCTTCAATAGCTGAATGGATCTCTTCCGGATTTGCGAGCGTTAAGTATTTGAGTGAAGTATCCGATTTGCTAAGAAATTTTTTATCGAGAATTGTTGTTAAATAGCCAATTAAAGGCAGCATCGCCAAGATCCCAAGAAGATTCATTGAGCTATGAAATCCGACTAAAGCGATTAAAGGATCTGTCATCCCAATAACATCCTGTACGAACCAACCTAAAGGGTGAATGAGAAGAACTGCAAGGATTCCATTGATCACATTAAAAAATACCTGTGCATATCCTACTTTCTTCTTGATCGAATTACCGTTCACTGTACCAAGAAGTGCTGTTACGGTAGTTCCTACATCTGCTCCAATCACAAGATAAAAACCTTGTTCAAGTGTAATGATTCCTGCAGCCAAAGAAGATAGAAAGATCAGCATAGCTGCTGAACTTGACTGAATCGCGGCAGTAAGCAACAATCCGATGATCAAGAAAACAATGCCCGGTTGTCCTTTTAAGAATGATAGATCCATATTTGCAGCGAAATAAGCAAACCCATCCTTCATGTAATCCAATCCCAGGAACATTAATGAGAACCCCATCAGAAACTTACTGAGGTTCGACCATTTTTCAGATTTCAAAAATATAACACCCAAACCACCCAAAGCAAGAAACGGTAAAATGATCTGACCAAGATCCAGCTTGAATCCAAGTAAGGACACGATCCATCCGGTAATGGTCGTTCCCAAATTGGCTCCCATGATCATTCCAATCCCACTTGATAGCTGAATGATACCTGCCCCTGCAAATGACATCACCAAAAGGACAACCATTGAGCTGCTTTGCATGATCGTTGTAACCCCAGCCCCCGCCAAAACGGATTGAATCTTTCCTTTGGTAAATCTTCGAATGAATTTTTTAAACGATCGACCGGCAAAAGCCTGTAAAGATTGCTCGAGCATATTCATCCCATAAAGGAATAATCCTAATCCCGCTAATAACAACCATATGTCGATCTGTTCAAACTTCATCAGATTTCCCGATTATAAGCAAAGTGAATCTCAAGACCATCGTAAGCCACACTTACTCCTTCAGGAAGCATCGCTGTAATCTCTTCATGTGTACCAAAAAGATGCGAAATGTGCGTTAAATAGGCCTTCTTAGGATTCACCTTTTGAATGAATTCCAACGCCTCTTCAAGATTAAAATGTGAGATATGATTCGAAACTCTTAATGCATTAACTATTATTATTTTAACACCTTTTAACTTAACCATTTCTTGATCTGAAATAGTTTTAGCATCCGTGACATATGCGAAATCGCCAACCCTAAATCCCAATACCGGCATTCGATAATGCATCACTTCAATCGGTTGCAGCCAAGGACCACCCGGTAATTTAAATTGATCCTTCCCGATCAGATTGACATTGATCTCCGGTATACCAGGATATTTTTCATGTGCAAAAACATAACTAAACTCGCGTTTTAAAGCTTCTAAGACCCTTTCCGTGCAGAAAATCTCCATATCCCTCTGCTCCCTGTAATTAAAGGCCCTAACGTCATCCATGCCTGCCACATGATCCTTATGTTCATGGGTAAACACAACAGCCCTCAACGTTTTTACATTGTGTTGCAACATTTGCTGCCTGAAATCAGGTCCACTATCGATCACAAAGTTTTCCCCGTTTACAGAGATCATTATGGAAGATCTTAACCGATCGTCTTTTGGGCTTTTGGATGCGCAAACATGGCAATCACATGCTATTACAGGTATTCCCTGTGAAGTACCTGATCCAAGAACCGTAATTTTGACATCATGTGAATCTATTCCTTCCATCTTATCACTGAATACAAAACTAACCCCCAACTAACAATGATCATCAATCCCCCAAGAGGCGTGATCGGCCATAAGAAAGTGAGGCCGACTCCAAAAACCTCTTGTAGTGCAAGTAAATAGATCGAACCGGAAAAAAGCAATACACCTAATGTCATTAAAAACAAGGTAGAATTCTTGACCTGAAATCCTTCGAGTGCCTTATTCAATCCAACAAGTACCAAGAAAGCAATTCCATGAATCATTTGATAACGAACGCCTGTTTCGAACGAAATCAACTTTTCCTCAGAGATTACTTCCTTCAGGCTATGCGCACCAAAAGCACCTAAAAGTACACCGGTCAGCATTAAAATGACGCCAATAATCAAATAGTTCTTCATGACTTGTTTTTTAAACTCAATGAATACTCCAGAACCACTTTCCAACCTTCCCACTTTCCATAATTCCCAATGGTTTCGTTGTGCCAGATAAATATAAAATCTCCACCAAACTCCTCTAATTCCCGATACAGATTTGAGATCTTTTCTTTTGCTTCCTCAATGGATAATTTCAGATATTCATTTAAGGTTCCATCCATGTATGAAAAAGGATGCACAATAAGGCTTGTAATCGCATTTTTATTTAGATCAAACCACCTGTGCGGCCTAGCTGTTCCGGCTCTGAAGCCAACAATATCTGCGTAGCCCATTGTGTATTCATGCTTGATCCCCATTGTTTTAAGCACCGGATAAGTTTTGGAAATCTTCATTTTCAGAAAATGTTGCCTTGAATTCTCAACGGTTTTATTCAAGATATTTTCTAATCTCTCCTTTTCATTCAACAGGTAATACTCATAACTGTTGGATTTATAGCTTGGGTGGATCCCTACAGAAACCTTTGAAGCCATTTTCCTGATCAATCGTTGATGACGCACGTCTTTGAAGGAGATATTTTTGTCGTATTTGGCATAATCCCCTAGCAACCAGAACATTTTAACGTCAAACCCTCTTTCTGCAATTGATAAGATATAATCATACGTATCGTAAGGATCAACCCTTACACCTTTCAAAACTTGCTCACGCTCATTCATCCTGATCCTGTTCCCGGAGATCATATCCCGAGCGGTTGACATCCATTTTCTTAATCCATCCTTCCACTGATAAGCAAAAGCATTGTCCACATCGAAAGTTGGAATAATTGCCACCTCATGTTTTTTCTTTTTAAAATCATAAAGTCCACGACTAGTCAGGAATTTCAGAAAAGCCACAGCCCATCGATCACACATTGCTTTCTGGAGCCATCCAAAACGATGTAAGACACTATTCTTCGACTCAAACCTTCCATGATCATCCTCTATCGTAGAGGTATACTCTTCCATCCTGGACAAAACATAAAAAATACTCGCAAGAGGATCGGGGTTTTTATTGAACGACAAACAATCAACGTTCTCAAATTGCCCGGAATGGATACCGTAAACGATAATTTCTTCATCAAAAAGCACACTTGCCGGAATAAGCTGAACTACATCGTCAAAGTGACGACTCGAATAATTCAACTTAGCCCCCTGAAAATTTCCAAACGAATGCGGATCATTGTTGAGCACATAATCACCCCCCCTCTCTTTGAACACAAAATCGAGAGTATAAATTAGTCTTTCAGTGATTTGCTCAACAAAAATCTGGATCATCCCAAGTCACTAATAATTTTTTCACAAATGAACTCTGCAGCTTTGCCATCACCGTAAAAATCGGGATATGTAAACTCCTCTTTCGCCATTAATTCTCTGAATGCCAATTGAATTCTATTATAATCAGCATCGGCTAAAAGCGCATTTCCATTCTCTACGATCTCCACCCATTCCGTCTGCGGTCTAAGGATAACACAAGGCTTCTTAAAGAAAAAGGCTTCCTTCTGGAGACCTCCACTGTCGGTAACAATAATACGCGCATTCTTCTCCAAAGCTATGATATCAATGAATCCAGCCGGAGGGATAATAAGAAAATCCTCATCCTCCCTTAATCGATCCAGCACTTCAGGATCAAGCATGCTTTCTAATCTTGCATTTGTTCTGGGATGAATTGGCAATACCAATTTGAGATTAAATTCATTCCTTAACTCCAACAAAGCTTTAAAAATGGAATTTAACTTAACAGGATCGTCTGTATTTGAATCTCTATGAATAGTAACCAGAATGTATTTATCAGACTCCAGATCATTATCCTGCAAAATCTCAGAGTTTTTATCCGAGATCTCAGAGAAATACAGACTGTTATCGAACATCACATCTCCACATAAGTAAATTCTTGGATGATCAATTGTTGCCTTGCTCTCGTAAATCAAGTCAAATCCCTCTTTAGATAGATTCAGGATACCAGTTTTCGTAGGAGTGAACAACATAGTACTCATATGATCAGAGCTGATCCTGTTGATCTCTTCAGGCATTGATTTATTGAAACTTCTTAACCCAGCTTCTACGTGTATCACCGGAATATGAATTTTCGCTGCAGCAAGAGCCCCTGCTATCGTTGAATTGGTATCTCCGTAGATCAGAACAGCATTCGGTTTTTCTTTCAAAAAGATCTCCTCCAATCCTGCGATCATTTTAGCAGTCATTTGACCATGAGAGCCGCTACCTACTTCCAGGTTATAATCTGGTCTCGGTATGGACATTTCATCAAAAAAGACATTGGACATGTTTTCATCATAGTGCTGGCCCGTATGAACTATCACCTCTTGAAGTTGGTCAGCATATTTTGAAGTAATTGCTCGATTTATGGCAGACGACTTAATGATCTGAGGGCGAGCACCGATAATGGTAACGATTTTTTTCATCCAATGAGTTCAGCCTCAAATTTAACGATTCGACACAAATAATCTAACCTTTTTGTGAATTGATAGCAATGCTTAAAAAGAAAAGATTTTACCGTTGACACATGTGAAAATACCAGCAACACATCTTACGATTACATTAAATAATTGCTTCATCTGAAAAGCTATAATAACCTGTATTTGATATTATTAGATGGTCTAGTATCTCCAAATCTATACATCGTCCAAATTCTTTCAATCTTTTCGTCAACTGAAGATCCGCTGTGCTTGGTTTAAGCTGTCCGCTGGGATGATTATGCACAAGGATCAAGGCATGAGATTTCAGGTCAAGTGCCTTTTTAAATATGATCTTTCCATCTGCAACAGTTCCAGACATCCCTCCTTTCGAAATACATTGCTTACTGATTACCGAATTCGCTCTATTCAAAAAGATGACATGAAATTCCTCATGATCCAGATCTCCCAACCAGGCAAAATGCTTAAAAGCATCTGAAGAAGATCTAATAAACTCATCCGTCTTTTCTACTTTAATCCGTGAAGCCAATTCTACACTTGCCAGGATTCCTGTTGCTTTTGCATTGCCTATTCCCTTTATTTTACACAGGTCACTTACCTCAAATCGTTTCAACCCAGAAATTCCACCGGAAACTTTCAATACTTCTCTCCCCAAATCCAATGCATTCTTCTCTCCTGCTCCTGAACCCAGAATTATTGCTAATAGCTCTGCATCCGAAAGTGATCTTTTCCCATGGTTGATCATTCTTTCTCTTGGCCTTTCATCAGGCATCCAACACTTTATCCCCTCCATCACTCTTATTTACATTTAAATTAATGATTTTTGTCTTGAGCAACAAATGACAGATTCTAGATCATATCTTTTTTACGATGGTGACTGTGGCCTATGCAGCGAAACTGTGCAATGGATACTGCGTCATGAACGAGATGCTTCCATTTATTTCATTCCCTTGCAAAATGAGTTTTCTCGACGGTTTTTAACAGAAAAATTAGGGTCATATTCTATGGACACTGTCGTGTTCTTCAAAAATGAAAAGGCCTATACAAAGAGTGACGCTATCTTAAAAACCATAACGCATCTAAAACTGCCTTTCAGGATCTTGTTGATCACTTTTGTTATTCCAAGGCCTCTCCGAGACTGGGCTTACCAATTTATTGCCAAAAGGAGATTAACTTTTTTCGGGCAGAAATGCTATCTCCCTGATGCGAAAACCCGTCATCGATTTATCGATTCGATTAATTAGAAGGACTCTTCAGAAGACTTACAATTGAATTGTTTCATGAATGAATTGAATAGTCATGTCACATACCTCTTTCAATTGATGAGGAAGAACATCGCTGTTCCATGGTTGAGTGGCGTCAAAAGTGTGGTTTCCATCAGAAATAATATGAAGTGATGTTTTGGTCCATTCGGCGATCTGAAGCCCTTCCTTCAATTCAACACTTGTATCGGCATCACCATGAATCGCACAAACAGGAATTTTCAGCTTTTGACAACTTTCCTTAATATCCAGTTCTTGCCGATTTTCTACAAAATCCAAATATTGAGTGTAATTCAAAGGCATTTCCTGATGAGTTCTACCATTAAGAATAGTCCTGCTACCATTTTGCTTCCAATTTTCTAATTCAGACCCCAAAGGAAATCGTTTTCCAATGTCGGATATACCAGCCCAAGTGGTCACTGAAGTAACCTTAAGCTCATCGGCCATCAATAAAACAATCCCACCCCCTCTGGAATGCCCGATCAAATGAATCTTAATTTGATCACCTAATTCATCCTTTATCTGAGCGATTATGCAGCGCAGATCATCTTTTTCTTTCGAATAATTATTCGAACCAAAAGCATTCAGATCGGCAAAGTCAGTAGGTTGCTCAAGTGTTACTCCATTGTGACTAACATTGTATTTCAAAAAACTCATCCCATTTTTCACAAAGTAATCCTGAACCAAATTCCAGCATCCCCAGTCTTTGAATCCCATAAATCCATGCGCAAAGACGACCAGATCGCTCGGTTGTTCGTTCGTCAATTTTAAATCGTAACCTGAAATTCTTCCATCAGCACCAACGAAGGTTCCTTCCATTTTTTTCATGAGTTAAAAATAAAGATTTATGAAATGATCAAAACAAACTTCCATATCCACTCGATTACAAGTATCTTTAGGCCATGAATCGGATTGTACTATTCTCATTGATCCTTTTATTTTCAGCCTGTTCCCAAGGTTTTGGAAACAAACTTGAACATGAATCTGTTGACGTATATTTTGAATTCAAAAATGACGAAATGATCGCTGAGGAATTAGGGAAATTCTGGATCAAAGAAGGACTAACAGGAAGTGTCAAACAATCGATCAGATTAACCAAAGACGATGATTTCTATTACATTCAACTTATTGCGAACGAAAAAACCGGTCTAAATGAACTTCCCATTCCTGAGAGGAAATTACTTTTAGATCTTCAGCACAAAATGGATTCGATTATTTTCAATGAAGAAAAAAGGTGTCAGATCGTAATTTGTGACAACCAATTCGAACCACTTTACAATATCAATCAATAATGAAGATCTCTGCATCAATATACAGTGACAAGAAAAGGAATCTGAAGGAAGTTATAACTGACCTTGTCGATCATCAAGTAGATCTTTTACACGTCGATTGCAACGATGACTTAAGCGTTTTTAACGACATTGTCTTGATCAGGGAATGGTGTGACCTACCGATCGATCTTCACATTATTACAGATGCTCCTGAAAAGTATTTTGAGTTATTGAGAAAGCACCCTGTAGAATATCTGACCTTTCAACACGAAGACCTTTCTCACCCACTGATCCTACCAGATGATATCATTGGTAAAAAAGGAATCGCAATAATCACTCCTACACCTATTACAATATTTGAAGACTATAAAGGATTTGATTTTATCCTGATCATGGCAACTATCCCAGGACAAAGTGGAGGCGTTTTTGACAAGCTAAATTTCTCTAAGATCCGTCAATTCAGAAAAAATTATCCCGACAAATCAATTCATGTTGATGGCGGAGTAAACGGGGAGGTATCATTCATATTGAGGAATATGGGAGTATCATCTTCTGTATCCGGATCGTATCTCTTTAACGCACCAAGTATCGGACATGCGCTCATGAATCTCACAAAGCGCAATATCGAATCAAACTTCCATGTGGAGGATTTTATGACACCTCTGGAGGAATGTCCAATCGTTTACGAGAAAGAATTAACGCTCGAAAACGTTCTACAAACGATTGAAAAAGGAAACATTGGTTTTTGCCTGGTCCTTAAGTCGGATCACACTTTTTATGGATTGATATCCAGCGCAGACATCCGAAAATCTCTTTTAAGACATCTCGACGACTTGAATAAAATTAATGTCACGGAAATGTTGAATACTCAACCTGTTGCTATTAAAGACTCTGATACGGTCTTTGAGATGCTGAAAACGATCAAGTTGTGTAAATTTCCGGTGATGTATCTTCCGGTGTTAAAAAAAGATAGAAAAACGGCGGGAATTGTTAACTTTGCCAACCTCATCAAAGGAGAAATATGATCATTCATTTGAAGCCCAATGTCAGTGTAGATAGAGCATCTCAACTGGCTAAGGAAAATAAAGCATTTCACGTTACCAATGGTGACATTCAAATCCTTGTAACCGGATCAGGTGTTAAGGAAGTTCCTCAATCTTTAGTCGAACATACGGATCAATATTGGGTATTCCCGAACGATATGCAATTGTCTTCAAGGAAATATCAGAATGAAAAGAGAGAAGTATCTATCGGAAATATAAAGATTGGAGGAACAAATAATAATACGATCGTTATTGCGGGACCCTGTTCAGTGGAATCCGAGGAGCAGATTAGAATGTCTTCTCAACTACTGATCAAAAATGGACTTACGACACTGAGAGGAGGTTGCTATAAACCCAGAACGAGTCCATATTCTTTTCAGGGAATGGGTCTTGATGGTTTGAAACTACTTGCTAAAATGCGTGAAGAATTTGGTCTTACAGTGATCACTGAAGCCAGAGACGCTACACATATTGATGAAATCATAGAGTATACTGATGTAATTCAGGTTGGAGCCAAGGCGATGTACGACCAGGGAATTCTTAGAGCTTGTTCGAAAATCAAAAAACCGGTACTGATCAAAAGAGGTTTTGGAACGACTCTTCAGGAATTCGTTCAATCGGCTGAATTCGTTCTTTCAGGAGGAAATGAAAACGTAATCCTTTGTGAACGAGGTTTAAGAACCTTTGAAACAGGAACGAGATTCACCTTAGACCTTTGTGGAGTAGCCTGGTTGCAGGAACACACTAATTTACCGATCATACTGGATCCATCTCATGCCATGGGGTATGCGTATGGTGTCCCTGCTCTATCTAAAGCTTGCACCGCGATGGGAATTGACGGACTTTTAATTGAAGTTCATCCGGATCCAAGCGTAGCCAAATCTGATGCTTCTCAGCAATTGGATCATGCACAGTTCGAAAAATTACTGGCCGAATTAAAGCCAGTAGCAAATAGTGTCGGTTATAACATTATCTGATGATCTACTTAGAACAGAACATAAAAGCACTTTGCAAGAGAAACGGGATCGAATTTGACGACTTCCTGAATGACATGGATGCTGATAACGTTCATGAGCTATCAATTTTTGACCTTCAGGCTGTTTGTGAAGAATACGAAACTGACTTTCAAAGTCTCATGTTCAAACCAATGTTCAGAAATGACCTTTATGGGAAAAAGCTGAGCAAGATAAAGTTAATTGTACTGGATGTAGACGGTGTAATGACTGATGGTGGGATGTATTTCACTGAGAATGGAGACCAGTTCAAGAAATACAATACCAAGGATGGTATGGGCATCCAACACCTTATTAAAAATGGCTATCAGGTTGCCATCATCTCCTCAGGATTCAAGGCGGAAATGGTGAAAGCACGGGCAAGCATGCTTGGAATACAACACTGTATTGTGAGCAGAGATCCAAAAATCGACTTGTTACGAGGTCTATGCAAAGAATTATCTATTACACTTGATGAGGTGGCAATCATTGGAGACGACATTAATGATCTTGAAGTGATGAGAAATGTTGGGGTTTCTGCTGCACCTGTGGATGCTGTTCCTGTAGTCAAAAGTCAGGTTGATATTATATTAAATACCAAGGGTGGACAAGGATGTGTTCGAGAATTTATCGATGCATATCTCATGAAATCCCCAATTGAATAAAACACTAGTTCACGCGAATGGAAAAAATTATTATCGGATTAATTAGAGAAGGAAAAGTTCCACCTGATCATCGTGTACCGTTAACACCGCAGCAATGCAAAAAGGTGATGACGTTGTATCCTAACGTGGAAGTTGTTGCTCAAACGAGTCCGATAAGGGCATATAAGGATGAAGAATATGAAGCTCAAGGAGTCAAGATCGTTAATAGCCTTGAAAACTGTGACATCATCCTTGGGGTAAAGGAAGTTAAAATAGACGATCTGATCCCAAATAAAACCTATCTATTCTTTTCTCATACGATCAAGAAACAACCGTACAATAGAGAATTACTAAGAGAAATACTCAAAAGGAAGATCGAATTGATCGATTATGAGGTGATCAAAGACCGACATAACAAAAGACTAATCGGATTCGGTAGATATGCTGGTATTGTAGGATGTTATAATGGATTCCTTGCCTTCGGGAAGAAACATGGATTGTACGATTTAAAACCGGCTCATCTTTGTGCTGACCGAAAAGAGCTTGAGCTTGAATTGCAAAAAGTTAAACTGCCTTCCAATACAAAAATCGCTTTAACTGGTTTTGGGCGCGTAGGTCATGGCGCTCGTGAAATCATTGATCTTTTGCCGATCAAGGAAGTAGGTCCGGAAGAATACCTTTCAAAAAGTTTCGATCAGCCCGTTTTCACCCATCTGGAAGCGGAGGATTATTTCGGAAGAAAGGATGGCAAAGAATTCGATAAAGGAGAATTCTATAGTAACCCTGAGCTTTACAAATCAATATTCAGTCGTTTCTTACCGGAAACAGATATGTACATTCCATGTCACTATTGGAATAGTAAATCTCCTTTTATCATTACGAGAGATGATCTTAAAAAAGAGATCAGATTGAGTGTGGTAGCAGACATTAGCTGTGATATTGATGGTCCAATTGCATGTACAATACGCCCAAGTAAAATTTCAGATCCTATTTATGGGTATGATCCGATGACTGAATCTGAGACGGACTTCATGAATAAAGGAGCCATTGCTGTAATGGCTGTGGACAACTTACCTTGCGAATTACCGCTTGATGCTTCAGAAGATTTTGGCAACGAAATGCTAAAACATGTCATTCCTTATTTAATAAAGGATGACCCTGATAAGATCATTGAGCGAGCGACTGAAACAAACAAGGAGGGCCAGCTGACAAATTATTTTAACTATCTTCAGCCATTCGTTAATGGTGAAGAATAGAAATAATGCTAGTAAAAGGAGATAAAAAAATAATCAGAGGATGGGTATTTTATGATTGGGCTAATTCGGTTTACAATCTTGTTATTTCCTCAGCGATCTTCCCTATTTTTTACGAAAATGTAAGTACTTCGAGGTTTTTAGAGAAACACAATCTTCAAGAGCTTCCTGAAGGAATGCAGGTTACTGTAGACTTCTTCGGTCACGAGTTTTCTTCTTCTGTTCTTATTTCATATGTTCTTTCAGCAAGCTTTCTTGTTGTGTCTGTATTATCACCAATGCTTTCCGGTGTAGCTGATTTAACGGGTAACAAAAAACGATTTATGCAGTTCTTTTGTTATCTGGGTGCTTTATCTTGTATGAGCCTATATTTTTTCGAAGATGTTCCGTACGAAGTAGGAATGCTCTCGATCTTTCTTGGAAGTATAGGATTCTGGAACAGTCTCGTATTCTACAATGCCTTTTTACCAGAGATCGCCGAACCTGAAGATCATGATAAAATTTCAGCGAGAGGTTTTTCTATGGGGTATTTTGGTAGTATGATCCTTCTCGTGATCTGTTTATTGATCATCATGAAAATTGATCCAAAATACACATCATTGAGCTTTTTATTAGTTGGTGTTTGGTGGATGTTCTTTAGTCAATTTACGTTCAGAGTCCTTCCTGTAAATGTTCATAACAGGCCCAAGCAAAAAGGAGTTTTACTAAATGGTTTCAAGGAGCTCAGAAATGTCTTAAAGGAATTCATCAAGACACGTAGATTGAAGAGATACCTTTTATCCTTCTTTTTCTTTAACACTGGAATACAGACCGTTATGTTAATGGCAGTTTATTTCGCGAAAAAGGAAATAGATTGGCCGTCAGATGGTGGAGACTCCGGATTAATAATTGCCATTCTCCTTATTCAAATCCTAGGTGCAGTCGGAGCATTTATCATGTCTAGGTTATCGAGTAAAATTGGAAATATATACACACTAATGATTTCCGTTTCGATCTGGATCGGAATATGTGTCGCTGCTTATTTCATCCATTCACCGGCTGAATTTTATGCTTTAGCGGCTGCTGTAGGACTAGTAATGGGTGGTGTACAGGCAGTTGGTCGCAGTACCTATTCAAAATTTCTACCTGAAACACAGGATCACGCATCCTATTTTTCGTTTTATGATGTAACTGAGAAGATCGGTATCGTCTTAGGAACATTCAGCTTTGGTCTGATGGAGGTGCTTTTTGGATCAATTCGCTATTCGATAAGTGCGGTAGCCTTCTTTTTCGTTATTGGTATGATCGCACTGTTCTTCGTCCCTAAAAAGGAAGTCGATACAGTCGTTAGTACTTCATAGCAAAGTGCTCCTTGTGCTGCCCTGGTTTTCTTGAAACAATGGCAATCCGATAAAGGTCAATCGTCAAATGATACACTTCGCTTTGGATAATTTCATGAAATGCCTTTAGCATTGAATCAGACCATCGAATATCGTCAAGTACAAAAAGCGTATCATCCGTTGTAAAAGGATTTAAAGCATTTAAATAGTTCAACAATGCATGGCCATCGTGGTGACCATCAATAAACACCAAATCAAAACGAGTCTCTTCGGGTAGGGTCGATATGTACTTGTCAAAAGTCGATTGAATTAATTTGACATTCTTCAAGTCCATTTTCTGCATATTCTCACTTGCGATCCTCGCTGTTTCTGAACATCCCTCAACCGTGATCACTTCTGCAGATGGATTTCCTTTTGACAAATGAAAAGTTCCTACCCCAATTGAAGTACCTAATTCCAGTATCCTTTTAGGTTGATAGAATTTAGATAACTTATAGAGGAGGTCACCATATTTTCCTCTGGATGAACTTGTCTTGAATATGTCTTTAATTATTCGTTGTCGTCCAAGACGGTGTGACCCCACCCCGTGATCTTCAATTTGAATCTTTCGATCATCGGAGGAAATGGAGTCATAGAATGATTTTCTGTCTTTTAATACATTTTCATCAAAAGTTACTTTGAAACACTTGTCAACAAGGTCATAAACAAAAGGAGAATGGACTCCATGTCTTCCTTTCGCCTTAACTTTATATTTTATAAATTCGCTAACCTTATTCACTGACGATTATTTGCAATGTTCTCAAGAGATCAGATAGAAATACAAAGAAAGAAAGTTTTTGGAGAACCAAACTACATGGAGTTAAATCGTCCATGTACGATCAGTGATGGTATTGTCAAGTTGTCTGCTAACGAAATAGAAGAATACGCAAAGATCTTCGATCAATACAATGGAACCTTTTCATTTTTCATTCCAGCATCTGGCGCAGGATCAAGAATGTTTCAATTTATGTTTGAATTTCTGTCAGACAGCAAACAAGAAAATGAAATTGATGCCTTCATCGATCAATTAAACAAGTATTCTTTTTACGACTCTTTGTCGGAGATCATAAAAACGGAGATTAGTTCTCAAAAAAAAGATAAAAAGAAAATAATTGAATATTTACTTTTTGAGAGTGGACTAGGTCTTTCCAAGCTACCAAAGGGCTTGGTTCCTTTTCATCGTTTCAACAACCTTACGATCACTGCTTTTCAGGAACACCTGCTTCAAGGAAACGATTTAAAAAGTTCGATCAATGAATTTCACTTCACGATCCAAAAGGAATTTGAAGACTTTTTCATTCAGGAATGCTCAAGTATCGAAAAGGTAATTGAGAAAAGTATCAACGTTACTTTTTCAGAACAAGACCCGGCAACGAACTCGATTGCCTTCGATCAGAAAAATAAGGAACCATTAGAAGAAAAAGGTACGCTTATTACCCGACCTTCAGGTCATGGGGCACTTTTGGGGTCATTGAACTACATGAATAGTGAGTTGATCTTGATTAAGAACATTGATAATGTGCAGCATTACTCAAGAAAAGATCAAAGTAACACCTACTGGAAGGTACTTTCAGGTATTTTGATCGATCTTAAAAACAGACTTCGATCACTTTCTGAGTCTCCTTCTATAGTGGAATTTGAAAAGCTCAACGAAAAGTATCATTTAATTGACAAGTCAATGATGCCAACGTCTGTGGAGCAACTTTCAGAACTTTTCAATAAGCCAATGCGAGTTTGCGGTATGGTCAAAAATGAAGGACAACCTGGAGGAGGACCTTTCTGGGTATCGAGAAATGGAAGAATAACCAAGCAGATAGTTGAAAAAGCTGAGATAAGCAATAGTTCTGATCAACAATACATACTGAATTCTAGTACGCATTTTAATCCCGTAATGATCGCAGCATCTCCTTATTCAGCTTCTGGAAAAAGAGTTGATCTATTTGACCACAGGGATGATGATGCCTTTTTTATTACTCGAAAAAGTCAGGAAGGATCAGATATTAGCTACTTGGAACAACCTGGGCTTTGGAATGGAAGTATGAGCGATTGGATTACTGTTTTCGTAGAAATACCGTCGAATATTTTTAGCCCGGTAAAGTCAATAACGGATTTGATGAATGAAGCACATCAGGAATTGACCTGATCAATGACTTTTGCGTCCACGCCGGTATTATTTTCCCAACGTTTCATATGTACTTGTTCTCCGTCGAATACAGCGTAGGTCATATACTTGAGCCAATCTCCCAAATTGATATATCTGGATTCGCCTATTGGCAGATTTAAGGGCAGATGACGATGACCGAAAACGAAATAATCAAAATGTTCCGATTTCAATTTCTCTTGACAGTACTGGTAAAGCCATTCATTGGCTACACCCTTGAAGACTTCGTCCTCATGCCCTGTAGCTGCTCTACTGGTCCTTGAGGAGTAGTTCGCTAACCAGATCCCGAAATTCGGATGTAATCGGGCAAAGGCCCATTGAGATAATTTATTTTCAAATACCTTTTTTATAAACTTATAACCTTTATCACCAGGTCCTAAGCCGTCGCCGTGACCAATTAAAAATCGTTTAGTACCAAAATTGAAGATTTGAGGCTCCCTGTATAATGTGACTCCTAATTCTTTTGGGATATAATCAAAGATCCACATATCGTGATTCCCTGTAAAAACATGAATTTTTATACCTGAATCTGTTAGCTCAGCAATCTTTCCCTGTAACCTAACAAAACCTTTAGGAATAGCATGTTTGTATTCAAACCAGAAATCAAAAATGTCTCCTACAAGAAAGATCTCTAAAGCATCCGATTTAATATGATCCAACCATCGCACAAGATCCTTTTCTCGTTCCAGACTCTTTTCATAGGTAGGCACACCTAAATGAAAATCGGACGCAAAATATATGTTCGATTTGTCTTTGTTGTCCATTGATCAGAATCCGAAGATCCTTTGCAACTCAGCTTCAAGAGCTGGACCGCGAAGATTCGTTTTTACAATGTTTCCTTGCTGATCAACTAATACGGTAAATGGAATTCCTTTAACTCCATAGATCTGAGGAACTTTACTTGCCCAATGTCCAAGGTCACTCACATGATTTGGCCAAGTCAAACCATCTTTTTCAATTGCCATTTTCCAGGCATTAAGATCGCGATCCAATGAAACACTCATCACAGTAAAACCTGCATCTTTGTATTTATTATAACTAGCAACTACATTCGGATTTTCCTTTCGACAAGGTCCGCACCAGGATGCCCAAAAGTCAATTAACACAACCTTACCTTTTAAGTCAGAAAGTTTCATTGTCGTTTTTCGATCCAGCATCAATTCTTCAAAATCAGGAGCGGGTTTTCCAGGTGCCAGTAAATTATCAGCTTCCCTTTTCATTTTAGCCTGTTCAAACTGTCTGTACGTCTCTCTTACTGCAGGCGATAATGGGAAAGACGCACTCAACTGATTCACAATTGACTCATAAGTGGCAAAATCATTTTCTCTGTCCAAAAGGCTGATCACAGGAATCAAGGCGGGAGAATTTTGATTATTTGAGATAAAACGCTGTAATGCAGACTGGAAGTTGTAATAATCGTTAGTCATCGCACTACTGATCTCATCCTTCTTATCTGGAAAACGACGCATTTGAGTCATTGCTGAATCACGTTTAACATTGTAAAGCGTCATCTCTTTAATAAACTCATTCATGTTGGCACTTTCATCAGAACCCACGATGTTACAAAAATTGAAAATATCATTACCGTCTCCATAAAGCTTAATGTCGGCACCATCTTTCATGATCAGATTAATGTGTGTACCCCCTACTCTGATAACGTAATAATCTGGGTAAGGAAGCTTTGCATCCTTTAATGAAAAATCTCCTCCTTTTTTCAAGGGTATCTTGTAGTAATCATGGTAACCGTTAGCTCCGAAATACTGAGATAACATGATCGTATCTTCCTTCGTATTGAAAATATTTCCAGACACACTAACCGAAATCTCTTGAGCTACAAGGCTCAAGGAAAGAAAGAAAGTAAATAGTAAAGTCAATTTTTTCATAATTCTTTTTTATTTGCCGAACAGTTCAACCAATTTCTGTTCCAAAGTTGGTCCTCTTAAACCGGTAGCAATAATTTTTCCCTCTTTATCGATAAGAACGGTATGAGGTATTCCGTTAAAACCATATAATGCAGGCATCGAAGAATTCCATCCTAATAAATCACTCACATGATTGGGCCACTCCAAACCGTCAGCCCCTATGGCAGCTTTCCATGCTTGTGGATCTTGATCCAGCGAAACAGAGAAAATTGTGAATCCTTTGTCTTTATATTTTTTATACAACCTTACCACATTGGGATTTTCCTTTCTGCAAGGTCCACACCAGGATGCCCAGAAATCAATTAAAACGTACTTACCTCTTAGGGAAGATAGCTTTAATGTAATTCCCATTGGGTTCTTAAGAGAGATCTCAGGAGCAGTTTTTCCACCGCTTGCACTGTTCTGATATTCCTGGTATGCCATTTCGATCTGATACACCTGATTATCCATAGCTGCAGCAATTGGATTCCCCTCATACTTCTGCAAATATTCTTCTGCTACCTCCTTAAGAACATCCAAATATTCTGGATTCCAGTATTTAAACCCTGATGTAGGCGACAAGGACGTCGATAATACAATATTGAACGGATTCCCTGGGTCCTTTGACATTTCTTTTGCGCAGAACTCATCAATGGGTTTTCTTAGCTCAGCATATTTTCCCATCATCTCGTCCTGGGACATTTGATTCTGCATTGCAGACAGACCTTGTTGAGCTTCTGCAAACGTTGCAAACATCTCCAGATATCGGTTCATTACAGGAGACCAGCTGGTATTGGAAACATTTGGCTTAACCGTAAATTCATTGAATGTTGAATTGATCTTGACATGGTCTTCCGGAACTAAAGTCAAAGGGATGGCTTTATCCTGTGCCTCTCCCACCCTCAACTGGTAAAGTCCCATTCCAGGGATGTTTCCTTTCAATTCGAAATTTCCTTTGGCATCCGTTTTTCCTGTGGCTAATTGAATTGCGCCGTTTTGACTGAGCGCCTCAACATAAAGAGTCATGTTCGAAGCTCCTTCGATCAACCCGCTCACTTTAAAATTGTCTTCAAGATCCTCATTGTCAACTTCATTAGAATCGGTTCCACAAGAGTTGAGAATAACAGGTAAAATCAGTAATAACCAAAGTTTTTTCATTCTTCCAGTTTTTTACGAAGTAATGCATTTGAAGCCTTAGGATCTGCTTTACCTTGCGAGACCTTCATCAGCTGACCCATGAAAAATCCGACCAATTGCTTTTCGCCATTTCTATAACGTTCAACCTCCGATGGATGTTGCCTTATCACTTCGTTAATGTATTCTAAAATTGAGTCTTCGTTGGATTCCTGAATCAAATCAAGCTCTTCTGCTATCTTAATAGGTTCTTTGTCAAGTTCCTTAAGCATCACTGGGAAGATCTTCTGAGAGGCAACAGATGTGCTCACTTTACCTTCATCAATGATCTTTATTAACTCAGCGATCATATTGGGCTTTACCTGGAAATCTTCAATCTCCACTCCGAATTCATTCAGGTAAGACTTCACATCCCCCATCATCCAGTTTGCAGCTGCTTTGTAATTAGCAGACAATTTGATCAGCTCTTCATAATACAAAGCGATTCCTTTATTTTCAGTCAGGTTGTATGCATCATAGGAAGAAAGTCCAAGCTCCTGAGTATATTTCAGGAACAACTCACGCGGCAAAGCCGGCATCATTGCATGCACCTTATTGATCTGTTCATCATTAATCTTTAATGGCTGCAGATCCGGTTCAGGAAAATAGCGGTAATCATTTGCTGCCTCCTTCGTTCTCATTGAGATCGTAATGCCTTTCAACGCGTCAAATGATCTTGTTTCTTGTGTCAATTTCTCACCTTTCTCGATAGCTTCGATCTGTCTGGAAATCTCAAATTCAATTGCTCTCTGGACATTTCGGATCGAGTTCATATTCTTCACTTCCACCTTTGTTCCAAATTCACTAACACCCTTCAAACGCACCGATATATTGGCATCACATCTTAATGATCCTTCCTCCATATTCCCATCACAAATGTCAAGGTATCTGACAAGCTTACGGACTTCTGAAACATAATTATATGCTTCTTGAGAGCTTCTGATGTCTGGTTCTGAAACGATCTCCAACAAAGGCACGCCTGCCCTGTTCAGATCAACAAGTGTATCGTAAACATCGACATCGTGAATACTTTTTCCAGCATCCTCTTCCATATGAATACGCGTCAAATGGATCTCCTTATCGTCTCCATTTTCAGTTTTAATATGAATTGATCCACCTGTGCAGATGGGAGTGGTATCCTGGGTAATCTGATATCCTTTTGGAAGATCGGGATAGAAATAATTCTTTCGGGCAAAATGCTGTTCTCTCGCGATAGTACATCCACATGCCAATCCAAGTTTGATCGCATATTCAACTGTCTTTTTGTTCATCCTTGGTAAGGTACCCGGATGTCCAAGACTGATGACAGTCACATTGGAATTTGGATGTGATCCGTACTCATTCAAATCGGAAGAATAAGCTTTAGATCGGGTCAGCATTTGAG
>CALCCB010000027.1 GCA_937899625.1 uncultured Bacteroidota bacterium | reverse complement strand
CATCGCATAAGCCAGATCCATTCGCTCAATAAACATTACCCTCTTGATGCTATCTGCTTCGCTACCATTAAAATGATCGTCAAGAGCAGATTTATAGAGTTTTCCGCATTGCCACAGTACCTGAAGGCCTGAGGATACAAGTTTATCGTAGTTATCTACTACCGACTCATTCAACGTCCGTGCACCAAGGCTTCCTCCAATGATCAATACTGTTGGTTTTGTAGAATCAAATCCATAGAATTCAAATGCCTCCATTCGTTTCCCTTCGATCGAAACCATTTCTTTCCGAACCGGATTACCAGTTAAAACGATCTTTTCTTTTGGAAAATATTTATCAAGACCGTCATATGCAACACAGATCGATCTTACATTTTTAGCAAGTAATTTATTCGTCTTTCCCGGAAATGAATTTTGCTCCTGGATCAATGCTGGTATACCAAGCATGGTTGCAGCTTTCAAGGTAGGACCGCTGGCATAACCTCCAACTCCAACAACCACCTGCGGTTTAAAATCTTTTACAATTTTCCTTGCCGCCATCATACTTCCGGCAATCTTAAATGGAAGTAGAAAATTGGATAAGGTAAGTTTTCGCTGAAAACCTGCAATTGTGAGTCCTTCGATCCTATAACCCGCCGCAGGAACTTTTTCCATCTCCATTTTACCCTTTGCACCCACAAATAATATGTCAGCATTTGGGTTTCTTCTTTTTATTTCATCTGCAATTGCAACTGCCGGGAAAATGTGTCCACCGGTACCACCACCTGAAATGATCACTCTACTTATTTTCATGACACTGCAAATTCGTTCGTTGATTCTTCATTTTCTTCTTTTTCCTTCATCTGACGATAGGCGATGCTTTGCACGATTCCAATTGAAACACAGGTCATAATCAAGGCGGATCCTCCCATTGCGAGTAACGGCATGTTTTGTCCGGTTACCGGGAAGATTCCCGTACAAACCAACATATTTACGGATGCCTGCGACAACAATAAGATGCCGATGCCAATACATGTATATGTCTCGAATAAACGATCAGATTTGAGGCCAATTCGAATGATCCTGAACAATAAAATAAGGTAGAGGAACATTAAGAATACCGCTGAAAACAGTCCGAATTCTTCAACAAAACTGGCATAATAAAAATCTGCGTATGCTTCAGGAAGATATTCCTTCAATTTTCCGTCTCCAACTCCCTGTCCGATCCATGATCCATGATGAATCGCAAGCTCCGCATTCAGGGACTGAGCATTCGTCAGTACATCGTCGTCGTTCTCCATTCGATTCATGATCCTGTTCTCCCAGGTTTCATATCGAGGCAGCAGATTAAGTGACGGTATTGCAAGGTGGATCATAATGATCATTGCCAAGGCAGCGACCCCTCCTCCAACAGTCAGAAACAATTTCATAAATGGAACTCTACCGATGAAAAGAACGGTCATGGATATTGCAAACAAGATTGCTGCTGTTGAAAAATTATCCTTAACGATCAAACCACAGATCAGGAGAACCGGTGCAATAACTGGCCAGTATCCTTCTTTCCATTTGTCCAGTACTTCCTGCTTTTTTACCAACGTGCGTGAAACATAAACGATAAGTGCAAGTTTGGCGAAATCGGAAGACTGAAAGGTTAGTCCGATGAAAGGAATACGAACCCAGCGTCCCGCATCATTAACGCGAGTTCCAAAGAAAAATGTAAAGATGAGGAGTGCAACGGCAAGATAAAATCCAAATTTGGAAAGCTGAGCGACATACTTTGAATCTTTTTTGTGGATCCAGTACATGATGCCCAACCCAATGAGCACATAGATAAAATGCTTGAACAAATATTTAAAAGGCGTTCCTCCCTCGATCTTTACAAGAATCGGCACAAAACTATAGACACTCACCAGTGAAAAGGCAAGCATCAACAATGTGATGATCCAGATCACCCCATCCCCTTTTAAATATTTCAAGTATTCTTTCATTGTCCTTGAGTCATCTTGACGTATGTTTCAAAATCAGATCTAAAATCCGTTTTTCCTTCTCCAGAAGTTGAGAAAAGTAAAATGGTCTGAGGCGCCTTGAACGATTTGATCATTTCAATTCCATCCTGAATGGTTTCTGTCCCCACTACATTTTCGATCCTGTCTAACCAGTGATCTTGAATGGTAAATGCATTCGCATCATACAACACGATGGCCGAGATCTGATCAAGAATGCTTTCGTCCTCAATAAAAGTTGACAAAACATCCTCTTTTCTACTCAACCAGATCACAGGGAAAGGAAAGGCATGGATGGTACTTGAGATCGACCCAGGATACGGATCGATCCATGTGAAGACATCCATTCCCCACATTTTGCCCAATGCTCGCAGCGAATTCTCTTTTTCAGCACGCAGCGCTTCCTGTCGGGCAAGCAACAATTGTTGCTGCGACGTCAGTTTCTTTTCCATCATCTACTTAAAGAGATCTTACTGCGGACTTAAACTGGTTACCTCTATCCTCGTAATTTTCGAAAAGATCGAAACTTGCGCATGCAGGAGAAAGCAAAACTGTTTCATCCTTTTTGGCAAGTCTGTATCCATAAGCAACTGCTTCATTAGCAGATTTTGCCTCCAGAATAGTTTCCACTGCTCCTCCAAAAGTTTCGATCAACTTTTGATTGTCCACCCCAAGGCAGATGATCGCTTTCACCTTTTCTCTTACTAGGTCCATCAGGTCTGAATAATCATTCCCTTTGTCCACTCCACCAACAATCCAAACGGTTGGTTTATCCATGCTTTCAAGAGCAAACCAAGTCGAATTGACATTGGTCGCTTTAGAATCATTGATAAATTCAATCCCGTGAACTTTTGCGACGAATTCGAGGCGATGTTCAACATTTACAAAATCTTCCAGACTCTCGCGCACTACTTCTTTGCGGATGTCTAGAATTCTTGACGCTATTCCCGAAGCAAGGGAATTCTGGGTATTGTGCTTACCCTTCAAAGCCAGATCATGAATTGACATAGTTAGTTGTTCGTTTATGTTTATTGTTATTTGTTGCTTGTCTGCGTATCCCCCTTTGTCGATCTTTTCCTTTAAAGAAAAAGGCGCCTGTTGAGCGGGAATAGTTCTCTTTGTTAGTTCTTCTCGAATGATTGGATCATCATAGTTGTAAATAAACCAGTCTTCAGCTGTTTGATTCTGAAGGATCCTGAACTTGGAATTCACATAGTTTTCCATCTTGTATTCATAGCGATCAAGATGGTCAGGTGTTATATTGGTCAGAATGGCAATATCTGCTCTGAAATCAAACATATCATCGAGCTGGAATGAACTAAGCTCCAACACATAATATTCGTGATCTCCTTCTGCCACCTGTTTTGCAAGGCTCTGACCTACATTTCCTGCCAATCCAACATCAAACCCTGCCTTTTTCAAGATGTGATGAGTCAACATTGTGGTTGTCGTCTTTCCATTGCTACCGGTAATACAGATCGTCTTTGCTTTCGTGTAATACCCTGCGAATTCGATCTCGGAGATCACTTTGATCCCTTTTTGTCTGATCGATCTGATCAAAGGTGCTGTCTCAGGAATACCAGGAGATTTGATCACCAGGTCTGCAGTTAAGATTCTTTCTTCGTCATGAGAACCTTCCTCCCATTCAACCTTCAGATCATTCAATTCTTTCGCAAAAGAAGGCTTCACTTTTCCTTTATCTGAGACAAACACATACCACCCTTTCTCCAGTGCGAGAATAGCAGCACCAACGCCAGATTCTCCAGCGCCCAGGATGACAATATGTTTACCCTTTCCTTCCAATTTTATCTCAACTTCAAGGTTACAATGGTCACTACAGCCAAAAGAATTCCTACGATCCAGAAACGTGAAACGATCTTCGCTTCATGCAATCCTTTTTTCTGAAAATGGTGATGCAATGGGGCCATCAAGAAGATGCGCCGGCCTTCACCGAATCTTCGTTTAGTGAATTTGAAATAACCCACCTGCATGATGACCGAAAGATTTTCGATCAGGAACACGCCACACAATACAGGGATCAATAATTCTTTTCGGATGGATATTGCGAATACAGCGATAATCCCTCCTAAAGCCAGACTCCCAGTATCCCCCATGAACACCTGTGCAGGAAAGGAGTTGTACCACAAGAAACCAATACATGCACCTACGAAAGCTGCAATAAATATCACCAGCTCTTCAGCGTGAGGGATATACATTACATTGAGGTAATCCGCGAATTTTGCGTGCGAACTTACATACGCCAAAACAGCAAGGGCAAGTCCAATGATGGCTGATGTCCCAGTCGCAAGACCATCAAGACCATCTGTCATATTAGCCCCGTTTGACACTGCAATCACAATGAAGATCACGATCGGAATAAACAATAACCATCCATATGATTTGTTAGAGTCGCCGATCAACCAGTTGTAATTGAATTCGTTTCCTTTGATAAAAGGAATTGTTGTTGTCATATCATCCGTCTGGATCCACTTGTGTGAATCACTTTCATCCTGCACATGTTCGAGAGTCACAAAGGTTTCATCCGCCTTTAGTTTATAATCCGCATCCACTCTTTTGTGAACAGTCACATCGTCGGAGAAGTACAGAATACATCCCACGATCAAACCAACTCCGATTTGTCCAACAACCTTCGATTTTCCCGCAAGTCCTTCTTTGTTCTTTTTAAATACTTTAATGTAATCATCCAGAAAACCGATGATACCAAGCCATACAGTCGCAAGTATCATAGTGATCACATAAATGTTATGCAGCTTTGCGAATAGTAGGGTTGGAATCAAGATCGAACTCAAAATGATGATCCCTCCCATCGTTGGTGTTCCACTCTTCTCCAATTGACCAGCAAGACCAAGATCTCTCACTGTTTCACCGATCTGTTGTTTGCGAAGAAGGTTGATGATCCGCTTTCCAAAAACAATTGAAACGATCAGTGAAGTGATCAATGCCATTCCCGCCCTGAACGAGATATAATTAAATACTCCCGCTCCTGGGAATTCAATAGAATCGAGGTAATTAAACAGGTAATACAACATTATTTCTCCAGTTTTAAAAACATTTCCGTGGTTATCTTCATATCGTCGAAGTCATGTCTGACCCCTTTGATCTCCTGGTATTTTTCATGACCCTTTCCAGCAATCAGAATGATATCTCCCTTTTCAGCCATTGACACCGCTGTCTTAATTGCCTGAGCCCTGTCGAGAATAGAGATCGTCTTTTTGAAATATTCACCACCAACACCTTCCATCATTTCGTCAATGATCGTTTGGGGCTCTTCAGATCTCGGATTATCAGAGGTTAGGATCACTTTATCACTCATCCTACAAGCAATACTTGCCATTTGAGGTCTCTTTGCTTTATCACGATCTCCACCACATCCGACAACTGTAAATACGGTCTCATTCTTAGTCCGGATGTTTGCGATCGTTTTAAGTACATTCTCTAGGGCATCCGGGGTGTGAGCATAGTCGATGATGGCAGTTATCCCTGAAGGACTCTGGATATATTGGAATCTTCCGTCCACCGACTCAAGTGTGCTAAGCGCTGTAAGTACCTCTGTGGAATTCTCCCCCATGAGCTGGCTGACGCCATACACCGCAAGAAGGTTATACGCGTTAAAATCACCGATCAACTTCGTCCAGACCTCAATCCCATTGATATTTAGTACCAGTCCCGAAAACTGATTTTCGATCACCTTTCCTTTGTAATCTGCTCCGGTCTTTAATGCGAAAGAATACTGTGAAGCTTTTGTGTTTTGTAGCATCACCTCCCCATTCTTATCATCCACATTCACCAGAGCAAAAGCTCCCTTAGGAAGATGGTCGAAGAAGCTTTTCTTCACTCGGATATACTCAGCAAATGTTTTATGGTAATCAAGATGATCGTGCGTAATATTCGTGAATACCCCACCGGCGAAGATCAGGCCATCGATCCTTTTTTGACGTACTGCATGCGAGCTCACTTCCATAAAGACATGGGAACAACCTGAACTTACCATTTCAGCCAATAAAGCATTCAACTGGATCGGATCAGGAGTTGTATGAGTAGATGGGATTACCTCAGAACCAATTCTATTCACAACGGTTGAAAGTAATCCGCAATGATATCCCAACTTGGTAAATAGATTAAAGAGCAACGTAGTTGTTGTTGTTTTACCGTTAGTTCCAGTTACACCGATCAGCTTTAATTTCGACGATGGTTCATCGAAAAAATTGTTCGCCATTAGGGCCAAGGCTCTCTGAGAATCGTCCGTGACTACAAGTGTTACCTCATCAGGCACATCGACTTTCTCTTCAGCAACGATGATCTTACAACCACTTTCAATAACGGAGTTGATATAATTATGTCCATCAGAAACAGAACCTCTTATTGCAACGAAAACTGAGCCTTCTTTCGTTTTTCGTGAATCAAAACAAATTTCCTGAACACCGATGTCGGTTGCACCGTCAACGGATATAATCTTCACACCATATAATATGTCGCTCAGTTTTTTCATTCTAATGTCAATTCGATTATCCCTCCTTTAAAAAGTGATGCTCCCGGAGGAATAGATTGTTTGGTAACTTTTCCATAACCGATCACATAGGCACTCATTCCCATAGATTCGATCAGGAATACGGCGTCTTTTGCGCTCATTCCTGTAAGATTTGGAACATGTTCCTTTACCGGATTTCGTTTTTTGAAGACTATTCTCTCTTTCTTGCTTTCTGCATACAACCACTCTCCTTCCTCAGCAACAGCATAAGGAACTCGAAGTCTTCCCAGAGCTTTGGTTAGATCATAACTGTTTCCAGCGAATACTGAAGGAACATTATCTTTCTTCCTTTTTCCTTCGTTAACAGCGTCGTGATATTTCAGAGTAGTGGCATATACCTTGTTGGCGATTGCTGTAAACACAGTTCCGGATACGGTGGCTCCATAAATATCCTTACTTGGAGCTGCAACAACGACGATACATGAATAGATCGGATCTTCAGCAGGGAAGTATCCAACGAAAGAAGCCTGGTATTTCCATTCTCCTTTTTGACCGTACTTCTGATCCTCATTCAAAATTCGGGCAGTTCCAGTTTTACCAGCTATCTTAAATTGAGCAGAAGTCAATTTAGAACCAGTACCGCCATCTTTCATTACCCCTTCAAGACAGGACTTAAGAATAGTAAGGGTATTGTCTGAACAAATATTATCTTTCAGTACAATAGGCGCAAAGGTTTTGATCGTCTGACCACTTCTGCGGATCTCCTGAACAAATTGTGGCTTAACAAGAGTTCCATTGTTGGCAACGGCATTATAAAAGGCAAGTGTCTGCAATGGTGTCTGCTGGAATTCATATCCAACCGACATCCATGGCAAAGAGATCTTGGACCAATTTGGAGAGCCTGGTCGATACATTACCGGATCCGCCTCGCCTTCAAGATCAATTCCCAATTTCTGGTCTAAACCAAAAGAGACTAACCTGTCGATATATGCCTGTGGATCATTTCGATAAGCATCATAGATCACTTTGGCGATGACGTTTGACGATTTTTCAAAAGCTCTTTTAATAGTGATTCTGCCGTATCCCCATTCAAGGGCATCATGCATTGTTTTGCCGTAAAAAGTATACTCACCCACAGCGTTTACGGTATCCGTAATGTTGATCTTTCCATCTTCCAAGGCTGCCATAAGTGAAGCCAATTTAAACGTTGATCCCGGTACTTCTTTCGTACCTATGGCATGATTATACAACTCGTAGTAATTACCGTCAGACCCTTTTGTGAGATTTGAAATCGCCTTGACAAACCCTGTTTTTACATCCATTACGATCACACAACCGTTCTTCGCTCCCTGACTTTCAAGCTGTCTTTTTAGTTCGGCGTCTGCCACCTCCTGGATATCCTTGTCAATTGAAGTCACCACATCTGCTCCTTCAACAGCTTCTTTCACGATCTGACCAGTCTTTTTCCATCCTGTCGAGATCTTTTGCTCGATCTCTTCACCTGGTTCTCCAGAAAGATATTCATTGAATGCCCCTTCTATTCCGACTCTCAGTGTATCTCCATTCTCCTCTTTGCAATACCCAAGAGTTCTTCGCATCAACTCATTGTGCGGTCTTTTTCTTTCGATCTTTTCGTCAGTGTCGATGAGTCCACCTTTAAGTCGGCCATATTTAAAAATGGGTAGTTCTTTTAATTTTTTCCTCTCTTCATTAGTGACCTTCTTTCTAATAAGTAAATACCTATTTCCTTGATTTCGGCCTTTCCTAATATAGTTCTCGTACTCTCGTTGAGTTCTGTCAGGATACACCTTGGCTAGTTCACGAGACAGATCAGTTATTTCCGCATCAAAGATCTTTTTGTCAACGACAGTCGGGTCCATATGGATATCGTAAAAACTAACCGACGTAACCAGAGGTGTTCCATGGATATCAAGGATCTCTCCTCTGCGAGGCATTCGTTTTACGGTCCTGACTGGCATTTTTTCATCGGAACCGGCGAACACATTTGATCTTCCTTCAAATTGAATCGAGACTGTTTTAAACAGCACAACGAACATAAGGATCACAAATCCAATGTAAACCAGATAGGCTTTCACATATATGTCCTTCCTTTCACTCATTCTCTTTCTTCAAGCGAATTACTTTAGTATCTCTTTCTGATTCCTTAAGCCCTCTGGGCTCCATTTTCAAAGTAAGCTCGTAGCGTCTTGTCTCCTCCTCAAGTCTTGCTTTGGCTTCTACATAATCGGCCGTCATTTCATCAAGCTCCTTCTGAGTTTTATCAATGTTTTGGGATAGCTCCTTTCCGTAGTACCCTTTTCCAACAATGAGCAGAAGGAGGAACATGACAAAAAAGATGAACGACAGATTATTGAGCACAAACTCTTTCGTCAAGAAATCTCCATTTAGAATTTGAGTAAAGGCGTTAGGTCCTGAAGACTTCCTCTTCTTCTCCTTTTTCACCTTCGCTTTTTTCTCCTGCTTAGGAACCTCAGGTTCAAGATGATCTTTCTCTATGTATTCGTTGGCGCTCATCTTTTCTCTGCTACTCTTAGTTTTGCACTTCTTGCCCTTGTATTCTCTGCCACTTCATCCTCTGTCGGAATGATCGGATGTCTATTTATTTCTTCAAATGGCTTCAATACATTGCCATAGAAATCCTTCGTGATCTCACCTGTAAGCGAACCTCTTTTAAAGAAATTTTTTACGAGTCTATCTTCAAGCGAATGATAGGACATAACCACCATTCGTCCACCAGGCTTTAAAATTTTAGCAGATTGCTCTAAAAGTTTTTCGAGTGCATCTAGCTCATGATTCACTTCGATACGAAGTGCTTGAAAGATTTGAGCAAAGTATTTATGGTCTTTGAATTTTGGAGCGCAAGGTTTCAAGACTTCCATCAGTTGAGCTGTCGTCTTTATTTTCTTAACCCCTCTTTCTCTTACAATAAAAGCTGCTGCTTTACGCGCATTCGGTACCTCTCCAAATACCTTGAAAATTCTAACCAGATCTTCTTCGTCGTACTTGTTCACTACATCTGCTGCTGTCAGCTCACCCGATTGATTCATACGCATGTCCAAAGGAGCTTCGCCTCTGATCGAAAAACCTCTCTTTTCTTCGTCGAACTGATGGGATGACACTCCCAGGTCAGCAAGAATGCCATCGACTTCCTTAATACCCAAAGCCCTCAAATGATTGGAGAAAAAAGCAAAATTGGAAGAGGTAAAATGAAAATTTTCTGCAGTCCAGACATTTTTGGCTGCGTCAGGATCCTGGTCGAATACAATTAATTTTCCAGAAGATGATAGCTGATTGAAGATAGCTTTCGAATGGCCGCCTCCCCCGAAGGTTACGTCGACATAAACCCCATCTGGATTGATCATCAATCCCTCAAGGCATTCATTCAGCATTACCGGTATGTGATAGTCCGTACTATTCTCCATCATCAAGATCACCCATTACTTCATCCGCCAAATCGGCGAAGTCCGTCATGTTTCCTTCGATCATTTCAAAGTACTTCTGTCTATCCCAGATCTCGATGCGATCATTGTATGCAATGAGCATCACATCTTGTTTCAAACCAACACGCTCCATGTGCGTTGTTGGGATCAGGATTCGACCTGCATTGTCCAGCGCAATAACCTTTGCTCCTTGATGAAACAACCTGTAGAACATCCTGTTCTTCGGCTTGAACAAGTTCATTTTTGAGAGTTTTTCACTGATCTTCTCCCACTCGAAAAGCGGATAAAGGGTCAAACAATCCTCAAAACCTTTGTTGAGCATAAAGTCGCGCTGTGCTGCAGGAGGAAGCTGCTTCCGTAATCCGGAAGGAAACAAGAAACGCCCTTTTGCGTCCAGTTTTACTTCAAATTCTCCTACAAGCCCTGCCATGACGAAATAATGGGTAAAAATAATGGATTTCTACCACTTTTTACCACCAGTTTTACTATTGTTAATAAATTCTAACGTATCAAAGATAATAAGGTTTCAAGTATAACATGATAATATTCTCGCATCATGCAGATTTAACAATGTTTTTGTGTTTAGTGGTAAAATGTGGTAATGAATCTTGTAGTCACATCGAATATTGTGTTATCAACAATTGATAAACAGGTTATCAACAAAAAATCACAGCTGCAGCATTGATTTATTCATATACTTTTGCAACATGAAAAACGAAACCAAAGGCTGGTTGCTCCTTCTAATCCTTGCTGTCATATGGGGTAGTTCATTCATCCTGATGAAAAAATCCATGTTCACGGATTCAGGAGATGCTATTTTTACAGATCAACAGGTAGGCTCCCTTCGAATGCTAATAGCAGGACTGGTCTTGCTTCCTTTTGGGATTTCGGCTATCAAAAAAATAGTTTCGTTTAAGATCTTCCTATCGCTTGCGATTGTTGGTTTTTTTGGAAACTTTTTTCCTGCTTTTCTCTTCACTTATGCCGAAACAGGCATCTCATCAGGGTTCACCGGTATGCTAAATAGCTTTACGCCGATTTTTACAGTACTCATCGGTTATTTCGTTTTTAAAGTGCATTTGAATCCGCTACAGATCTTTGGAGTAGCCCTGGGAACCTTAGGTATTTATTTCCTAATGTCCGCGGGTCTCGGTATTTCGGTTTCCGGAACATGGCTACATGTCGGAGCGGTAGTTGTCGCTACCCTTTGTTATGCCATTAGTCTAAACACGATTAAGCATACTTTACAGTCCATCAAACCAATTGCCATTTCCTCACTAGCATTTCTTATTGTATTAATCCCCGCATTGATCTGCGCCTTTTACTTTGACACCTTCCATACCATCTCAACAAATAAATATGCTGTGGATGGATTAAAGGCATTGACACTTCTTGCCGTATTAGGTACTGCGTTAGCATTGATTATATTCAACAGATTGATATCAATTACATCTGCACTTTTCGCAAGCAGCGTAACCTATTTCATTCCAATCGTGGCAGTTTTAATTGGTGTTTACTTTAAGGAAAGCATCAGTTTTTATCAGGTTTGCGCAATGTTAGTTATTCTAATTGGAGTTCTATTTGTCAACTACTCGCAGGGTATTTCAAACATGATCATTAAGTACAACTCCAATAAAAAGAAGAAAAAAGGAATAAATAACGATTAATAGACTTGTGATATAAACTTTTTTCTCTATGTTTGCCGTCCCAATTTTTGTAAAAACAAGTTAAATTAAGCTATATGTACGCAATTGTAGAGATAGCAGGGCAGCAATTCAAAGTGCAAAAAGACCAGAAGATCTTTGTACACCGTTTGGATGCAGAAGCAGGTTCAAAAGTTACTTTTGACAAGGTTCTTCTTGTAGACAACGCGGGCAAGATCAACGTTGGCGCCCCAGCTATAGCAGGAGCTAAGGTGACTGCTGAGGTGATTGATCACCTTAAAGGAGATAAAGTAATCGTTTTCAAAAAGAAAAGAAGAAAGGGTTACAGAAAGAAGAATGGACATCGTCAGAGCCTTACAGCAATTACGATTAAAGATATTAAAGTATAATTTCAGCCGGATCTTATTCCGGATAAAATTTAAACACCATGGCACATAAGAAAGGAGTCGGTAGTTCGAAAAACGGTCGTGAATCTGAAAGCAAGCGCTTAGGAGTTAAGATCTTCGGTGGTCAGCTTGCTATCTCTGGAAACATCATTGTTCGTCAGAGAGGTACTCAACACCATCCAGGAGAGAATGTAGGTATTGGTAAAGACCATACTTTATATGCTCTTACTGACGGTACAGTTGAATTCCGTAGAAAAAAGAATAACCGTTCGTTTGTTTCAGTAATTCCTTTTGAAGGAACTGAAGCTTAATTCGATCAGATATTATGAAAGGCGAGCTTCGGTTCGCCTTTTTTTTATGTCTTTAAACTATGTTTTTTCTTTAAATTCGTAACCTAATTCAACAATTCATGCTCGAAATTTCACGCATTCGAAACGAAAAAGAGACGATCATTGAAGGTCTCAAAAAAAGAAATATTGATGCTACAGAAACCCTGAATCAGATCTTAGGTTTAGATCAGGAATGGCGCGCAACAAAAACTCAGCTGGAATCAATTTCCGCAGAATTAAATTCTCTGGCCAAAGAGATTGGACAATTGTTCAAAGAAGGTAAACAGGCCGAGGCAAATACTGCTAAAACAAAGACTTCAGAATTAAAAGATTCTGAAAGCAAGTTGAAAGAGCGTGTAGATGAACTGGATAAAGAGATCACTCAACTACTTTATACCCTTCCGAATGTCCCTAATGAATTGGTGCAATCGGGAAGAGATGAAAAGGACAATGAGACCGTTTTTGAATTCGGACAAACTCCTGAATTCAATTTTGAACCACTTCCGCATTGGGAGTTGGCCAAAAAACTCAACTTGATCGATTTTGAATTAGGCGTTAAAGTAACGGGGGCAGGTTTCCCTTTCTACAGAGGTAAAGGAGCCCGTCTTCAAAGAGCGTTGATCGCTTTCTTTTTGGATGAAGCCCACAATGCAGGATACGAAGAATTCATCCCACCTCATGTAGTAAATGAAGCCAGTGGTTATGGCACTGGGCAACTGCCAGACAAAGAAGGACAGATGTACTATATTGGCGCAGATGATCTTTATCTGATCCCGACCGCTGAAGTTCCATTGACCAATATCTTCAGAGATGTAATATTACCGGATGACAAATTCTCTATTAAACTGACCGGTTACACTCCATGTTTCAGAAGGGAAGCCGGATCTTATGGTAAAGATGTACGTGGATTGAATAGACTTCACCAATTCGACAAGGTAGAAATCGTACGTGTAGAACATCCAGATAATACTGCAGCTGCATTAGAAGAAATGATAGAACATGTGAAAGGGCTTCTTGAAAAATTAGGACTTCAGTACCGTATTCTTCGTCTTTGTGGTGGAGACACTGGTTTTGCATCAGCTATGACCTATGACTTTGAAGTTTATTCAGCTGCTCAGGATAAATGGCTTGAGGTAAGTTCATGTTCACGCTTTGATACATTTCAGTCAAATCGTTTAAAATTAAGATTTAAAGGAGCCGACAAAAAGACCCAATTGTGCCATACCCTTAATGGGTCAGCACTAGCGTTGCCGAGAATTGTCGCTGCGTTATTAGAAAATCATCAAACAGAAGAAGGGGTGGTCATCCCAGAAGTACTTCGAAAGTACACTGGATTTGATTCGATATAAATTAAGCCGCCTTCGGGCGGTTTATTAATTTTTCTTAATTTTTAATCGTCTCATCATTGGTTTAGTAACTTTAATGAAAAAGTTAATTATGCGTTTTATACCTTCAGTTTTTTCAGTTCTCTCCATCTTGCTTGCTTCTTGCAGTGACCTGAATAAGAAAGATCAGCTAACGAAAATTGATGAAATGAATGAGAGTTTGGATTCCATCAAAACAGTTCTTTTAGAGAATAAAATTGATACAATAACGCAGCTCATGTTTGCTACCTCCCAGGTTGAGCAAAGAATTAAGACGAATTACGTTTCAGACACAATTAATATGGAACTGGCAAAGAAAATGAATGCCTTTAAAGTTTCCAGAAAAAGACTTCGTCCACTGGGAAAGTCATATAACAACATCAACCATGGAGTAGAAGAAGAAAAAGAAGCCTTAAGACTATTGAAATCCGATATTGAAAATGGCAGTGGAGAGCGCAATAAATATAATGAATACGTCATGTTTGAAGAATCTAAAGTTCATCAATTAAGAATGCTTTTAAAAGATTACGTCTCGTCAAAGTCGAAAACAATTACTGAACTAGACAAACTATATCCCGAAATGAATGAATTTTCATTGTCGCTTTTGAATAAAAAAGATAATCAACAGTAATGTAAATCAATGAAATTTCTCTCGATAATAATTTTCCTGCTTTTCGTAACTCCTGTTTTTGCACAAACTGAAACGGACAGAGAATTAGCACAATATTATTATACGAACGGAGAGCTCGATAAAGCTTTATCTTATTACCAAAAACTTTACGATACTGACCCCTCTAAATTTCATTTCAACAGACTTTACGAGTGTTTAATTTTCCAAAAAGAAATAAAGTCCGCAGAAAAACTAATTAAAAAACAGATCTCGCTTAATAAGTATGAGCTGGATTATCAGGTTATTCTGGGTCAATTTTATGAAGAAAATGGAGAGTCTGACAAAGCACAAAAGATCTACAATGAACTTATTGACAATCTAGGTGCCGATGCAGGAAGTATTGTTGCATTGTTCAACTCTTTCAAAGGAAAAGGCAGGAATGATCTAGCACTTGCAACCATTGAAAAAGGAAGAAAGTTGCTGAAAGACTCCTATCCTTTAAACATTCAGTTCGCTGATCTATATGGGGCCACTGGACAAACCGAAAAAATGATCTCTGAATACATCAATTTGATCGAATATCATTCAGGTTATCTTTCATCGGTTCAGACCTTACTATCCAGACAATTTGATCTTTCAGACGAGAACCTAAGTGAATATGACCTTATCAAAAAAGCATTACTCGAAAAGACTCAAAAGAATCCAAATGATGCGGTTTTTAGCGAGATGTTGATCTGGCTTTTTATTCAACGGAAAAATTTTAATGGTGCATTGATCCAGGAACAGGCTATGGACAAAAGGCAAGATGGTCAGGGGCGTAAAGTATTTGAATTAGGAAGAATTTGTGTTGAGAACCAGGATTACGTTACAGCAAGAAAAGCCTTTCAATACATCATTGACCTGGGGAGCGAAAAACTGTACTATTTCCATGCGGAAAATGCACTTCTTAACACTCGTTTTCTGGAGGTAACGAAAGGGAAAAATTTCACAAAGGAAGATCTAAATGCAACAATAACTGCATACAAGGGTGCCATTGCAAAACAACGCAACAAAAGAACTGCATTTCAACTCATTCTGGAACTATCGCACATTGAAGCGTTTTATGCTGATCGATCAGATTCTGCAATTTTGAGATTGGATGAGGCCTTATTGATACCTGGTTTGACCGATATTCAAAAAGCTGAAATCAAAATGCAATTAGCCGACATTCATGTATTACATGGAGATATTTGGGAGGCATCATTGCTCTACATGCAAGTTGAATCCGAATTCAAATATGAAACTATCGGACACGAGGCAAAATTTAAAAATGCACGAATTTTCTATTATGATGGTGAGTTCGATTTTGCTCAATCTCAGTTAAGTGTTTTGAAAGAATCTACGTCCAAACTCATTGCCAATGATGCACTTAAATTGTCTCTACTCATTACCGATAATTTTGGACTAGACAGTAATTACCAAGCCATGATGTGGTTCGCCCAAGGAGATCTACTCATCGAACAACATAAATTCGAATTGGCATTCAAGTTACTAGATAGTATAACAGAAGTATACCCTTATCATCAATTGGGAGATGAGGTCCTTTTGAGAAAGGCAAATGCAATGTTGAAAATGGGTGATTGGCAAAAAGCAAAATCATTTCTTGAGGAACTTTTAAAGTATTATAAAGAGGACATTCTTGCAGATGACGCACTTTTTACCCTTGCTACAATAGCAGAAGAAAATGAACTCGACATTGAGCGATCATCAGACCTTTATAAACAAATCCTATTTGAGATTCCTGGGAGTCTATATAGTGATGAGGCGCGTAAACGATTTCGCCGCCTGAGAGGAGAAACTGTCGAAGACGAATTGTAGCTGTTTACATCTATTTTTAACTGCAACTCAATAAATTGTTGTTTTTTAAATTTTTTAGGCAACCGTTTCCCTATATTTGCGTCAACCAAGCGAACCTTAAACGATCAAATTACTATGAAATTTTCCTTATTTCTGGTTTTCAGTTGTTTAGCTCTATTCTCCATGGCGCAACAACAGGAAAATACTCCGCAAAAAAATACTGTTTCGGTAGATCCGGCGAATAAAGTCAAAAAAGAACAGATCTCTAATTCAAGAAAAATTGAAAAAAGAGTGATTCGTCCGGTAGCAACACCCGTTGAAAAAAAGGAAGAAGAATTTTCACCTATTAATCAATAAATTTTCATGAAAAAGTTAACGTTATCATCTTTGATGATATTGTCAACCTATTTTGCTTTCTCTCAAGTTTTTGAGGTGAAATCAGTAGGTTCACAATATTCTATTGATCAAATCCAAAGTGCGTTCAATGCTGCAAATTTCTGTGGTTCATTTTTCTCTGCACAGCGAAATGTAATTATGTTGAACGATGGTTCAATTGTAGAATTACTTGACCGCGAAGAATTAGAAAATGTAGGTATCGTTCTCCAGGATTCCTGTTTTTTACCTGATGAAGCAACTTTCTTTAATGCAGAATGGAGCATCACTGCAGAGGGTAGACTATTAAAAGGTATTAATGCCTACACCACTGAAAAGGAATATTATCACTACAACTCGGAAAATTGATCCAATGAAAAAGCTTTTATTCTCCTATTTCTTATTGCTTACATCTCTTGTTTTTGCGCAACCCGCAAATGATGACTGTTCTGGAGCAATTAACCTTGGAACATTACCAACACCAGGAGCATGTATCAGTGGTTTACAAAATGGTAACCCTGTAACTCTTAATAACCAGACTACTGTTGGTGCAACCGCAGCAAGTCCATATGTCTATCAGACTGGTTGTCAAGGTGGAGGTAACATGCAGACGTTTGCCTTGGATACATGGTATATGTTCACTGCAACAGGTACAACTGCTAATGTGAACATCACCGGATTCCCGAATGCAAACGTAGCTCTTTATGCGGGTACTTGCGGAAACTTATTGGGTAGAGGTTGTACAATCCTTCCTAATGGAGGTTCAGGTACGCTAACGGTTACTCAAATCCAGCAGGGACAAACGTATTACATACAAGTAAGTGGAAATACCACAAGTGCAACAGACAACAGCTTTTCCATTGCTGTAGACAATGACATCGATTGTAATGACTGTCTATTGAATGCGACACTTACAGCGAATCCAGCTCCTATAAATGGAGGTTACCAACCAGGACAACAGGTTCAGTTTTGTTATACGATCAATGGTTGGTCTCAGCAAAATACCAATTGGCTACATGGAGTGCAGATCTCAATGAGTAATGGTTGGACCGGAACAGTTACAAACCCTATTCCGGCTCAAACTGAACAAAATATTCCAGGACCTGGATTTGATGGTGCCTGGTATTGGTTTAATACTGGGATTGGTAACGTTAACGGAACGAACTGGGGACAAGGATTTTACTTTGAAACAGTCCAGAATGGTACCGCCCCAAATAATAATTATGGAGACGATTGTAACGGTACAAATTGTACCTGGACTTTTTGTTTTACACTAACCGTTAAGACGGCTTGTACTCCAGGTACTCCACTGACCGTCACAGTTAATACATCAGGTGATGGAGAATCGGGAAGCTGGACCAGTGTTGCATGTAGTGATGACGCGGCTACAGTTTTTAACGCAGTTCAAGTTTGTTGTACTGCTCCAACAATGGCTTCGACTCCAGAGACATGTATTGGTGCGTCTGACGGATCTGCAACAGCAACTCCAGGAACAGGTTCTGCTCCATGGGATTATGTTTGGACGAATGCTGCAGGACAGGTGGTATCATCTACCAATAATGTCAACGGACCGAATACTGTAAATAATCTTCCTGCTGGTGTTTATGACGTTGTGGTTACTGACAATAATAACTGTGTGTCTTCTAACACAATTACTGTTGCCCCTGGTATTAACTGTCAATGTTTAATCACTAATTTCTCGACTAATATTGGGACATGTCAGACTGACAACACTTTCCCTGTCAGCGGAACAGTTACTTATAATAATGCTCCTACAACCGGGACGCTCGTTGTTGAGGTAACAACGGCCACAGGAACGTACACTCAAACATTTAACCCTCCTTTCGTGGATGGCCAGGTGTATAATTACAACATAACAAATGCAGTTTCTGATGGTTCAGCTTCTACTGTTGAAGTATACTTTACGGCAGACCTTACTTGTACCCAGATTCTGAATTTCACGGCTCCAATGGCCTGTGGTTGTGATGCCCAAATTGGAACATTTACAGCTGGCGTATCCGGTTCAAGTACCACCAACTATGTCTTATGTTATGGTGACCAGATAAATATTACAGCCAATGGTGATTATACTCCTCCGGGTGAGGCACTTGACCCACCAAACGCAGGAGGTTATGAACCAGGTATCTCATGGTTGGTGTATTCTTGTCCTCCAACTATTGCAGTAACACCAAGTGATACTCCACCAAATGATTGGATTGGTAATGACCCATGTTTAATTGGTATGACATCTGATTTTAACCTGAATGACGTTAACAACTTGGCTTGGATCAACTCTTACCCCGGTGAATTCACGAATAATACGGTGTATTTCGTTCCAATCACGATGTATAATCTTTCTGAAAACCTTTATTCATACGTTAACACGGATCTTCCATGTTATGAGATGGGAACACCTTTCGCGGTACAGTACCTTCCTCAGATCACTACAACGCAGTCGTATCAGTGTACTGGTGTAACCGCAACCATCAATGGTGGTTTACCTGCCTTGAATGGATCATCTTTTACGGCAGTGCCTGGTTCGATTACTCCTGCTGGAGGTTCTTTTGTAAATACAACTGCCTCTAATGGTGGAACAATTGCCGTTACAGGTTTGACTCCAGGAGCTGCGTACTCTTTCCAGGTTCAAGATGCGAATGGATGTCCGGTTACAGTTTCAGGAACCATGCCGGCAGCTCCAACATTGACTTATCCGCAAACTGCTTATTGCTTGAATGCTTCCAACCCTTCTCCTACTGTTACAGGTGGATTGGGAGGGACTTATTCAGCTTCGCCTGCTGGACTGTCTATAAATCCTTCAACGGGAGTAATTACATTGGCTACTTCAACACCTGGAACATACACAGTTACTTACACAACACCTGCTGTACCGGGACCAGCTTGTCCTGCCACATTTGTGATCACTGTTAATCCATTACCAATTATTGTTGCCAATGACGTAACGGTTTGTGTTGGAGGGACAACTCCAGTTTCTGCTACTGGTGCGGTAACCTATACATGGTCACCTGCAACCAACTTAAGTGGTACAACTGGTTCATCCGTTACTTTTACTGCAGGTTCTACGACAACTTACACGGTTTCTGGCACTGATGCTAACGGTTGTGTAAACACAGATCCTGTTACAGTAAATGTTAACGGTAACGCACCGATCAATGCTGGTCCGGATGTGGCTATTTGTGCTGGTGCTTCTACTACTTTAACTAGTACAGGTGGTGCAACATATTCTTGGGCTCCGGGTGGACAGACAACTGCTTCAGTAACTGTTACTCCTGCGGCTACGACAACATATACCTTGACTGGTACAGATGCCAATGGATGTATTGGGTCTGATCAGGTAGTGGTAACTGTTAATCCACTTCCAACGGTGAATGCCGGAACAGACCAAACCGTTTGTGCGGGTGCCTCTGTTACTTTGACAGCATCAGGTGCTTCTACGTATTCTTGGAATAATGGTGTAACACAAGGTGTAGCCTTTGTACCTGCTGCTACTACAACATATACTGTGACGGGAACTACAGCTGCAGGTTGTACTTCAACTGATCAGGTGGTGGTAATCGTAAACCCACTTCCAATTGTGAATGCTGGTGCTGATCAAACGATCTGTGTGGGTACTTCTGTTACCCTTACAGCATCTGGAGCTTCTACCTATTCATGGAACAATGGTGTCAATCAGGGAGTAGCATTCGCTCCTTCTGCGACAACAACATATACAGTTACTGGAACTACAGCTGCCGGCTGTACAGGAACCGATCAGGTCATTGTAACAGTGAACCCTCTTCCAACAGTGAATGCCGGACCAGATCAAGCGATCTGCGTGGGTGCCTCTGCTACATTAAATGCAACTGGTGCATCGACCTATTCGTGGGATAATGGCGTTACACAGGGTGTGGCCTTTACACCAGCTGCAACAGCAACGTATACAGTGACTGGCACAAGTGCTGCGGGTTGTACCAATACTGATCAGGTGGTGGTAACCGTAAACCCACTTCCAACAGTGAATGCTGGTCCGGATGTGGCGGTTTGTGCCGGAGCCTCGGTGACTTTAACAGCATCAGGTGCTTCTACTTATTCTTGGAACAACGGAGTAACACAAGGTGTTGCTTTTGTTCCAGCTGCAACAACAACGTATACAGTTACGGGAACCAGTGCTGCAGGTTGTACCAATACTGACCAAGTAGTGGTAACGGTAAATCCACTTCCAACAGTGAATGCTGGTGTCGATCAGGCGGTTTGTGCCGGAACATCCGTAACACTTACAGCATCAGGAGCTGCTACCTATTCTTGGAATAATGGCGTCAATCAAGGTGTGGCATTTGTGCCTGCTGCGACGACAACATATACTGTAACCGGAACTACAGCTGCAGGTTGTACATCAACTGATCAGGTTGTAGTGACCGTAAATCCACTTCCAATAGTGAATGCAGGAGCAGATCAATCTGTCTGTGCAGGAACTTCTGTAACACTTACAGCATCAGGAGCTGCAACATACACATGGAACAATGGGGTTACACAAGGCGTTGCCTTTACTCCGGCAGTGGGATCAGTGACGTATTCCGTAACAGGAACTACAGCGGCTGGATGTACGGGAACCGATCAGGTGATCGTGACTGTAAATCCTAATCCAACTCCAACGATCCAGGGTCCTACAGAATATTGTACAGGAAGCTTTGCTACTTTGAGTACTACTCAGTCCTTTGCTGGATACAGCTGGTCTACAGGAGCTACTTCTGCAACAATCAATGCAACACAGGCAAATAACCCGATCACTGTTACTGTTACCAACACATTTGGATGTACAGGAACATCTGCTGCTTATACAGTAACTGAGAACAACTTAATCACAGCCAACTTCACAGAAACGATCTGTCAGGGACAGTCTGTATTGATTCATGGAGTTTCTCAATCTGTTGCAGGAACTTACTCACAGACCTACACTTCAGCAACTGGATGTGATAGTATTGCTAATGTTACATTGGTTGTAAATCCACTTCCAGCAGTGAACGCTGGACCTGATCAGGCAGTGTGTACGCCAACAGCTGTTATACTGACTGCAACAGGAGCTTCAACATATGCATGGAACAATGGTATTACTCAAGGTACACCATTCACCCAGCCTGTAGGGTCAACAACTTACACAGTGACAGGAACAGATGTTAACGGTTGTATCAATACCGATCAGGTAACGGTAACCGTGAACCCGCTTCCTAGTGTGAACGCAGGACCGGATCAGGTATTGTGTATTGGTGCTTCAGCGACACTTACGGGATCAGGAGCGACAACCTATGCGTGGAACAATGGTGTGAGCAACGGAGTTGCTTTCACACCTGCAGCTACAACGACATACACTGTAACTGGAACAGATGCCAACGGATGTGTCAATACCGATCAGGTGGTGGTAACAGTTAATCCACTTCCGAACGTTAACGCAGGTACTGATCAAACGATCTGTGTCGGTGCTTCAGTGACGCTTTCAGGAGCTGGTGCTGTGAACTATACGTGGAACAACGGTGTAACGAACGGAGTTGCATTTGCTCCTGCTTCAACAACAACGTATACCGTTACAGGAACAAATGCTAACGGGTGTGTGAATACAGACCAGGTACTGGTAACTGTGAATCCGCTTCCAACGGTGAACGCTGGTCCGGATGTAGCTGTTTGTGTTGGACAGTCTTTGACACTTACAGGATCTGGTGCAGCAACTTACTCATGGTCTGGAGGTATTCAGAATGGCGTTCCATTCACTCCGGCTGCTACAACATCTTACACTTTAACAGGAACTTCTGCCGCAGGATGTACTTCAACAGATCAGGTAACAGTGACTGTTAATCCTTTACCGAACGTTAGTGCAGGTCCAGATCAGGAAGCTTGTATCGGTGAAACCGTGACCATCTCTGGTTCAGGAGCAGTAACGTATACATGGAACAATGGGGTAACCAATGGTGTAGCCTTTGTCCCTGCTGGTACAACAACATATACTGTAACTGGAACAGATGCTAACGGATGTTTCAATTCAGATCAGATCATGATCACTGTGAACCCACTTCCAAACATTAACGCTGGACCGGATCAAACGGTGTGTGTGGGTACAAGTGTTACCCTTGCTGCGACAAGTGGTGTTGCTTACACATGGGATAATGGTGTTACCAATGGCGTACCATTTACTCCAGCTGTGGGATCTGTTACTTACACAGTCATTGGTACTGACATCAAGGGATGTACAAACACCGATCAGGTGGTTGTCAATGTGAACCCATTACCTACAGTGAATGCTGGACCAGACCAGACAGTGTGTCTTGGATCTGCGGTTACCCTGACGGGGTCAGGAGCTGCTACATATAGCTGGTCGGGTGGTATCACCAATGGACAGGCATTCACTCCGGTTGCAGGTACAACAACCTATACTGTAACAGGAACTTCTGCTGCGGGATGTATCAATACAGATCAGGTAACGGTAACCGTGAATCCGCTTCCTGCAGTAAACGCAGGTCCGGATCAGAGTGTCTGTGATGGAACTCAGGTAACACTTACAGCAACGGGTGC
>CALCCB010000026.1 GCA_937899625.1 uncultured Bacteroidota bacterium | reverse complement strand
ATCCAATGTGCGAATTACGGATGGCTGATAAACTATCAGATGACATTCCAGTAATCAACTCCCCTCCCAGAAACAATTCTCCTTCGTATTCAGTGTCCATGGTTGACAGAATATAGAGTAAGGTTGACTTACCGCATCCTGATTTGCCCATAATTGATACGAATTCACCCTTATCAATGGACAACGAGATATCCTTCAACACCTGAAAGTCAACAGGCTTGTGGAAGTATTTATTGATATTTCTGGCTTCGAGTGCTTTCATTATTGTCCTCGGATTATATCTACTGGGTCAATGTTCTTTGCTCTTCTCGAAGGAAAAAAGCCTGCAAAAAATGTTGAAATCAATGCAAAAATGATCCCAACCAAGTAATAAGCGGGATTAAAGTTGACCGGATAAGTCTTTATTGTAGGTAATGCTTGAGTCTCAAATGGAGTTTTACTGATCAGAATCGAAACTCCCAACCCAACCAATAAACCGATAACACCCCCAGCAAAACCAATGATAAGTGCCTGGCTCATAAAAATATTTCTTACATCCTTCCCGGAAAATCCAGTCGCCTTTAAAATGGCTATGTCATTCATCTTTTCATAGATCAACATATTCAGAATATTGTATATCCCAAAGCCTGCGACGATCAACAAGGTAATACTCACTGCATAAGAGATCATCGTTCTTACCGTAGTCCCTGTTTCAAATTGAGCGTTTGCAGTTTGGATATCAGTAGCATTAACATCATAATGAATCTGAATTTCTTTTGACATAGCGGGAGCATCTTCCATGTCATATAATTTCAAATTAATATCTGTGATATAATCATGAGATTCTCCAACAATTCGTTGAGCAGTTTTGAGGTTGACATAACTTTGAACATTATCCACATCTGCCAGACCACTTTGATAAAAACCAACAACCTTTAAATGAAAGATGTCACCTTTAACCGTCCCTACTTGAATGATATCTCCAATCTTTGCTGCCATTTTATCGGCAGCTCCTTTCCCTAATAAAATACCATTCTCATTTTCAGCCAACTCCCTCGCTTTGCCATTAACAAGGTAATCGTTCAGATTATATTGTTTTGCTTCTTTAACTACATCGACCCCAAGTAATGAAGCTGTGAGCTGAGTACTTCCGGCGATATAAAATCCCTGAGCCCTTACCTGTCTTGTAACCCCTTTTACTCTAGGATCTTTTTCGAATAATTCCATTAGCGGAATGGCATTATGAATCCTTGGGATTTCAGTTTTTGGTTTTACAGATCTTACTACGCGAAACGTTCCTTTATATTCTGGATCCCGATCAATAGGCTGCAAAGCACTTGGCTCCTGCTCATTAAACATATGCACGTGTGGAGTCCGGTTGAGTATCAAACCATCAAGCAGTCCATTCAACCCAGTCATGAAACTCATCAGAATAATGTACGCTCCAATACCAAACGTTACCCCTAGAGCAGCAACAATGCTTTGCCTTTTTCTGGAAAGAAGATGAGTTTTGGAAATCGATAAAATGATCGAATATTTCATTACTCTGACTTATAGATTTTTTGATCTTTACTAAGTCCGGATAGTATCTCCACAAAAGAAAGGTTTCTGGATCCTACTTTAACTTTAATTCTTCCTTCATCTGTTTCCACATAATCTCCTTCTTGAAGATATTCGAGGGGTATTGTCAGAACATCTTTCTTGATCCCGGTAACGATATTTGCCTCTCCAGTTAGACCTAAAAATAGCTTCTCTGGTTGTTGTGTAAAGATGCCTTCCACTTCGAATGTCTGAGTTCTAGAATCAAGTCGAGGATGTATCTTAGAAACCTGAGCTTCAAAGACTTTATCCTTATATGCTTCAAGTTTCACTACAACCTTCTGTCCGATCTTTAATCTTGAGATATCCGATTCATCCACCATCAGTTTGATCTTGAATTCACGATTACTTCCGATTAGTGCAATTGGCTCCTGCATCATCACATATTCCCCTCTTTCTTTCAGTACCTGGTACACAGCTCCTTCTAGCTTCGATTCAATAACCAAATCAGCACTTCTTGAAAGAGAAGTCTTCATGTTATTTTGAGCCTGCTTAACAGCAGTCTCCAAGTCTTTTCTCATCCTCTTGTAACGCTTTACGGCACCAACATGAGCGGACTTAGATGTCTGAAACAATAGTTCAGCCTGTTCAAGTTCTTGAGTCGTAGCTAGATCCTTCAAGGTTAACGTTTTCACTCTTGTAAAATTCAATGAATCGTTTTTACGTTTCAATGAAAGATTACTGATCTCAAGTTTAACATCTTCCAAAGCCGAAAAGTCAGATTTCAAATTCCTTTGCGCTTGTTCGGTATATAAACGAGCATTATCCAATTGTAACTTGGTCGGATCGTCCTGAATTGATATGACAGGCTCTCCAACTATTACCTGATCACCTGCATTTTTAAATATCTCTTGAATATAACCTGGAGTAGCCGAATTCACAACGTACAGAATTTGGGGCTCAATATTCACAGAGGAGTATACGGATTCTACCAAATCACGTTCTTTAACCTTCGTCGATTTCCTTTCTTCACCGCAAGAAGTGATCAGAAACAGTAACACTATTATTGACAAATATCGTCTCATAAGTAAAAAATCAGGTAACGAAATTAGAAAATCTGATAACGGATAAATATGATTTTAATCACCTTTATTCTCGCTATTCTCAATTGATGTACCTTGATCGCTAAAAACATGAACGATCTTTTCCGATGTTTTTTTTCTTTTTGTAAACATCAGCCCAAGCATCATTACAATAACACTCAATAAAATCACTTGTATAACCAAAGATCTATTAACAAAAGGTATCATTTCATCTGCTGGAATCAAGACAAAAAGCAAGATCGTGATCAAACCTCTTGGAGCAATAAACATCAGAGGAAGTACATCGGATCTTAATACAAGTAATGTAATTGCTCTCAACAACACTACTGCTCCTACAATGGCTCCTGCCCATTTGAGCGTTTCCAAATTCAAGATCTCCTCTGTTTGAATAAGGAAACCAAATAGTAAGAAGAAAAGCACACGTATCAAAAATGTGGCTTCAATGACAATATCCTTGAAACGAAAAACCTCCCTTTTCATTCGTAAAGGTTTTAATCTGGAAACCCATTTATTCTCCTTTAGTTTATCAAGATTCCCAATCGACAAGCCAAAAAGCATGATGAACAAAAGTCCAGGAAGATGATACAATTTTGAGACAGCATAGATCAGAACAACAAGGATCAAAATTGGCCCGAACTTAATGTGGTGTTTCAGTTTTCGCAACATAATGGATAATCCTATTGTCGCTAAGACAGAAATCACGAAAATGATTATGATCTGAAAGAAAAAGTCAATAAACGAAGCCACATTAACCTCAGGATTTCTAACCAAAAAGTTAAAAAATATCACTCCAAAGATATCCGAGAGACTGCTCTCATAGATCACAAAAGATTTCCTATCCTGCCCAAGATTGCTAACACTTGGAATTGCAATTGCACTTGAAATAATACTAAAGGGAATTGCGTTGGTCAAACTTTCTCTCCAACCGAATCCGCCAAATACATGAAAAGCATACCCCAAGCCAAACGCAAAGATCATCATCGGCACAAAAGCCATAAAAAGAGACTTCTTTATGATCGGTATGGTTGATTCTTTTAAATCGAGTTCTAACGAACCTTCCAGGACGATGAGAATCAAACCGACGGTCCCAAAGACAGGCAACAATGGTGATAGATCAGGTATTCCGATCTTAAACATCATAGCTGCATGATTCACCAGATAACCGAGCCCTAAAAGGAGAATTACTGAAGGGATTTTAGTAGTACTGGCAGTTAGATCGAATACATATGCGACCAATAATAGAGTACAAATTGTTATGATGATCTCGTTTGCCATGAAAATTCCGGTTGCACGAAGATAAATAAATATGTTCACTATTATCGAATAGTGACCAATAGCTTTAAAGAGATACAAGCCAAAGGAATTAATTAACTAATTTTGCAATGCGCAACGTAACGATATGAAAAGCAGACTTGACAGCATAGAAGAAGCTATAGAAGAGATCAAAAATGGAAAAGTAGTGATCGTCGTAGATGATGAGGATCGCGAAAACGAAGGTGATTTCCTTACTGCAGCAAGAAACATAACACCGGAGATCGTCAATTTCATGGCCACACATGGTAGAGGTTTGATCTGTGCACCTCTTGTCGAAGAACGTTGTGATGAATTAGGGCTGGAGTTAATGGTGAAGAGCAATTCAGCAACCTATGAGACACCATTTACAGTATCTATTGACCTTATTGGACACGGTTGTACCACGGGAATTTCTGCTTCTGATCGTTATAAAACGATCAAGGCACTAATTGATCCTTCTACAAAGCCTGAAGACTTAGGGAAACCAGGTCATATATTTCCTTTGAGAGCCAAAAAAGGGGGCGTATTGAGAAGAGCCGGACATACTGAAGCAGCGATCGATCTTGCAAGATTAGCGGGATTTGAGCCAGCTGGTGTGATTGTTGAGATCCTTAATGAGGATGGCACGATGGCCAGACTGCCACAGCTACTTGAAATAGCCGATAAATTTGACCTCAAAATAGTTTCCATTGAGGATTTGATCAAATACAGAATTAAAAATGAATCTCTCATCGACAGGGTTGTTGATGTACAAATGCCCACATCTTTCGGTGACTTCAATCTTGTAATGTTCAAGGAAAAGAACACTGGACAAGAACACCTTGCCCTTATAAAAGGTACTTGGAATCCGGATGAACCGATACTTGTAAGAGTGCATTCGTCGTGTTTGACAGGAGATATTTTTGGTTCATGTCGTTGCGACTGTGGTCCTCAGCTACATAAAGCAATGGAAATGATCGAGGAAGAAGGAAAAGGTGCAATCATATACATGAATCAGGAAGGTCGTGGAATTGGCCTAATGAACAAATTAAAGGCATACAAACTTCAGGAAGAAGGATATGATACTCTGGAAGCGAATTTGAAACTTGGTTTTAAAGGAGACGAAAGAGATTATGGGATAGGTGCACAGATCATTCGCGACTTGGGTATTTCCAAAATGCGCCTAATGTCCAACAACCCAACAAAACGTACAGGTTTGGTTGGATACGGGCTTGAGATTGTAGAAAATGTGGCTCTTGAGATCGAAAGCAATACACATAATGAACTCTATTTGAAGACAAAAAGAGATAAAATGGGACATAGTCTCAAATTGAAGAAATGATCCTCAAAGCCAGAAATATCGTTCGAAAATACTCAACGCTTGAGATCCTCAAGGGTATTGATCTAACTATTGAACACAAAGAGGTCGTTTCGATTGTCGGATCCTCAGGCGCAGGAAAAACGACATTACTGCAGATCCTTGGTACGTTGGACAAGCCTGACAGTGGAACGCTGCTCATAGACGGCATTGAACCATTTCAGCTTTCAGCCTCTAAATTGTCAGGTTTCAGGAATCGATCTATTGGATTTATCTTTCAATTTCATCAATTATTGCCTGAGTTCTCAGCACTTGAAAACATCATCCTTCCCTCTCTTATCCGAGGAGACAACATGTCCGATGCAAAAAAAAGAGGAACGGAATTATTGGCAAAGCTTGGTATTGAAGACAGGGCTGAACACAAACCATCTGAACTCTCCGGTGGTGAACAGCAAAGGGTTGCTGTATGCAGATCTCTGATCAACTCTCCAAAGATCATTTTTGCTGATGAGCCATCAGGAAATCTGGATTCAAAAAATTCTGCAGAATTGCACCAGTTATTCTTCGATTTAAGAGATGAATTCGGGCAAACGTTTGTTATTGTTACGCATAATGAAGCATTGGCAAACATGTCGGATCGTAAGCTTGTCATGAAAGACGGTATCTTCATCAGCTGATGAATCGAAATGAATTAAAAGATTTTCTTGATCATAAGGCGGATCTCTACGAGTCGCCTTCGTTTATTGAAACAGATCCCATTCAACTGGTTCACAGGTTTCACCGAAAAGAAGACAGAGAGATCATTGGTTTCCTCATTGCTACAATTGCGTGGGGAAATCGCAAGATGATCATTGCCAGCGGTGAACGTTTACTCTCCATCATGGGCGAATCTCCATATGATTTCATCATGGAGTATTCTCCAAAAAAAGACTATAATTTCTCCCATAGGACGTTCAACAGTGAAGATCTTTCCGGATTTTTTTGCGGGTTAAATAAGATATATCATCAGGGAGGAATGGAAGATGCATTTGGAGGGAAACAACCGCTCAATATGGCGGATCGCATCCTAAGTTTCAGGTCAAAACTACTTTTCCCTCCTCACTTGAAAAGAACTGAAAAGCACATTGCAGATCCTTCGAAAAATTCTGCTTGCAAAAGAATTAACATGTTCCTCAGATGGATGGTCCGTTCAGATCAAAAGGGAGTCGATTTTGGAATCTGGAAAACCATTGCACCAAAGGAACTTTACTTGCCTCTTGATGTGCATACATCTAGGAATGCAAGAGACCTGGGATTATTGAATCGAAAGCAAGACGATTGGAAGGCGCTAGAAGAACTAATGGCTGTTTTGAGGGAGTTGGATCCTGAAGACCCTGTGAAATATGACTTTGCGCTCTTTGGAATAGGTGCTTTTGAAAAGTTTTAAACACCTGAAGGGAACCTACAATTTTAGCTGAATTTTAGCTATTTTTGGAGTATGAGATTCGTTTACCCTGAGTTCTTGTGGGCGTTTGCAGCATTATCGGTTCCAGTGGTTATTCATCTTTTCAATTTCAGACGTTACAAAACGCTTTACTTTTCCAGTCTCAAGTTTATTAAGAAGGTCGACCAGGAAACACGATCAACAAAGAATCTCAAACACCTACTAGTCCTTGCTGCTCGATTATTAATGATCTCTTCTTTGATCCTGGCTTTTGCTCAACCATACATCCCTGTGAAGGATCAATTAAATGGTGGAAAGAATGTCGTGTGCATCTACCTTGACAATTCATTTTCAATGACAGCCAAAGGAACAGAAGGTGAATTGATCTCTGAAGCACGTGAAACAGCTAGAAAAATTATTGAGCGATCTCCGGATAATGTCCTTTTCATGGTATGTTCCAATTTATTGAATGGGATTGAAAAAAGACTGCTTTCCAAAGTGGAAGCTCTCTCCTACTTGGATAAAATCGAACCAATCGGCCTAAGGAGGGAAATCCCTCAAGTAATTGAATGGCAAAAAGTTGCTTTGAAACAAGCTGAAAAACAGGAAACCAGAATTGGAACTGTTCAACATGTGATCTTGTCAGATTTTCAAAAGAACTCTTCTGGACTTTCAATACTTAAATCTGATAGTTCCGCATATTATTATCCGATCGTATTTTCTCCTCAGGAATTTTCAAATCTATATATTGACACACTTTGGTTTAGTAATCCAGTAAGAAAACCTGGTCAGCTCAGTGAGCTCAATTTTCGTGTGGTTAACGAAGGACCTGAGGACCTAACCAATGTTGAGGTTTCAATTAAAATTGGAGAATTGGTTAAGGATGTTTTTGTCGACATCCCATCAAAAACTCATACAGAATCCAGAATCAGTTATACAGAAAAGAAAACGGGGCAGTTCAATGGGTCGATCACAGTCAATGATAAACAGCTTTTCTGGGATGATGAATTCTATTTTTCCTATTCCATTGATAAGAATTGTCAGGTACTGGTAATTAATGAGGAAAATGAAAAACAGAATATAAAATCAATTCTTGATCTTGAAAGCTACTATGTTACCAAAGAAAAGAGTATTGGTGAGATCACTTTAAATGACTTTTCAAACGTTGATCTGGTGATCATGAATGGACTTAATGACCCTAGCTCGGGTTTAGTTTCCATGCTGAACGAATTTACCAGTGGCAGAGGATCGGTTTTTCTAATTCCTGGCTCAAAACCGAATTACTCTTCCTGGAATGCACTTTCACAGAAACTGTATCTTCCAATGATCACTGGAATTTCTGAAAGTGGGAATAAAATAAGATCGATCAACTATAAAGATCCATTTTTCAGAGGGATGTTTGATAAAGAGAAAACAGATGTCAGCATGAATACTTTTAAAAAGACATTTGCAGTTAATCTATCTAATTCATCAGCAAGCAAACTTATTGAACTTCAAAGTGGAAAACCTTTATTTGTTAAATCAAGTCAATCGGGAACTTCTTACTTACTATGCTCTTCATTGGATGAAACCTTCGGATCATTTACCTCCACTTCGTTATTTCCTTCTATAATTCTTAGAGCGGGAGAATTAAGCAAACGTCAGAGTCCCCTGTACGTCACTATTGGTGAAGAGACAGTTTACCCGATTTATAACAAGTCCAAAACAGAAAGACCAGTTCAATTAAAGGGTGACAAGTCTGAGTTCATTCCTAAGAATGGTACCCGAGGTTCAGTTCATACAATTTCTTTAAGTGGCACTGAGGCCATTGAAACTTTGAAGGCAGGAATCTTTGAGATCATTGACGAAAACAGAATTGGATTTATTAGTGTCAACAATGATCGAAGAGAGAGTAAAGTTGAACTTTTCAACCAAAATGAAGTAGGCGAAGCTTTCGAAAATGCTGATATTCCTAATGTTTCAGTGAAATTGGTAGCAGAGGGTCAAAGTTCTGTTGATATTGATCTTGAGAAACCGTTTGAATATTGGAGACTATTTGTCATTTTCGCATTGATTTTTCTGCTTACTGAAATCGCATTATTAAAATTCTGGAAGTAAACATTATGAAGATCCTCATCAAAAAAGCAACTATTCTAGACCCAAAATCAGATTTTAACGGAAATGTAAAAGACATTTTGATCGTGGATGGAATAATTGACAGAATCGAATCTGATATTCATGAGGATGCAGATCATTTAATTGAAAGTGATAACATTCATGTTTCGCAAGGATGGGTGGATCTGAAAGCACATTTTTGCGATCCGGGAGAAGAGCACAAAGAAACGATTGAATCTGGACTTGATGCTGCCGCTTATGGTGGTTACACGCATGTTTGCGTTTTACCTTCTACCAATCCTCCTGTTGATGGAAAAACGAAAGTAGAGTACTTGCTTCGAAAGGGTGATGGACATGTAACTTCAATCAATCCGATCGGTGCAATAACGGAAGGGTTAAAGGGAGAAAATCTTGCAGAAATGTTTGACATGTATTCCAGCGGTGTGCGATTGTTTTCCGACGACCTGCATCCTGTGAACTCAGGTATTATGTATCGTGCTTTGTTGTACAGCAAGAATTTCAATGGAAAGGTCATTGCTTTTTCCAGAGATCATTCATTAGCAGGGAAAGGAATGGTAAATGAAGGTGAGGCATCCACCAGAACAGGATTGAAAGCTGACGCTGCAGTGGCTGAATCAATACAGATCGAACGAAATCTCAGATTATTGGAATATACAGGAGGTCAATTGCATTTAACTGGAATTTCTTGCAAGGAAAGTGTCAATCAGATCAGAAAAGCGAAGGAGAAAGGATTGAATGTAACTGCAGATGTTAACCTTATGAATCTTGTTTATAACGAGAAAGCAGTACTTGGATTTGAATCAGATTACAAGGTAATGCCTGTTCTTAGAAGAGAAGATGACCGTGTTGCTTTATGGGATGGTTTAAATGAGGGGACAATTGATACGGTGTGCAGCGATCACAGACCAATGGATAAAGAAGAAAAGGATGTTGAATTTGATAATGCTTCATTTGGCGGATTGCAACTACAAACTGCCTTTGGGGCGCTTTTATCTTGCAAAGAAGCTGACTTGCACAAGATCATCGAGGCCATTTCTAATAAAAGCAGATTGATTGCAGAAATTCCTTTACATCCAATACAAGAAGGTGAAAAAGCTGATCTGACAGTATTTAACCCCAAATCACAATACATTTTTGAGAAATCAGATCTGATCTCAAATACTACTAATAGTCCGTTTGTTGGAAAACCATTGACAGGTTCTGTCCTAGCGGTAATTAATAATAATAAATTAGCGATCAGATAATTTTGTCATGGACAGTTCAAGTTCGTTTTTAAAGCAGTTTTGGAAGGATAAGCAGATGGTGGGTGCTTTATCCCCTAGTTCAAGATCATTGGGAGCAAGAATGATACGAGATCTCGATTTCGAAAACGCCAGGGTTGTTGTTGAACTTGGACCAGGAACTGGTGTGTTTACGGGACTTATTCTAGAGAAGATGCACCCTGATGCTACTTTGATGGTATTTGAATTGAATGATCTTTTTTATGATCAACTGAAAAATAAATTTGACGATCCGCGTGTTCATATCATTCATGATACGGCAGAAAAGATCGAAGAATATCTTGGGCAATATAATCTTGGGAAAGCGGATCTTGTTATCTCTTCTTTGCCGCTGACAATGTTCCCTACAGATCTCAGAGTTTCCATATTGCAGGCATCGAATCGATCATTGAGCGAATATGGTAAATATGTTCAATTTCAGTACTCTTTGATTGCGAAGAAGCAAATTCAACATGTTTTTAAGGACGTGAAAATTGGTTTTACAGTGAAGAATTTTCCTCCGGCATTCATTTTCACTTGTAAAAAGCAACAATGATTTACAGGTATTTCCTGTTAAATAAACCATACGGATATCTGTCTCAATTCTCAGGAGAAAAAGATGATCTCTTACTTGGTCAATTCTTCAACTTCCCAAAAGATGTTTATTCTGTTGGTCGACTTGACAAAGACAGTGAAGGCCTTCTATTACTGACTAACGATAATCGTTTTAAAACAAAGGTTCTTTCAAAGGAATCCAAATGGGAAAAAGAATATTGGGTTCAAGTCGAAAATGGGATAAATCAAGAAGCGATTAGACTATTGGAATCGGGAACTATGGAAATTGAACACAAAGGTTCACGAGTCAGAGTTTCAAAAGGCAAGTGTCAAATAATGTCTCCCCCTGAGATCAATGAAAGGGTCCCTCCTATCAGATATCGAAAATCAATCCCAACGTCTTGGATCAGCCTCACACTTACGGAAGGAAAAAACAGACAAGTCAGGAAAATGACAGCCAAAGCAGGTTATCCAACATTACGATTGATCAGATTTCGAATTGGACCTTTCACACTAAACAATCTTCAACCAGGTGAAGTGATTGAACTTGAAGAAAGGGTGATTCGTAAGTACTTCAACAATTAAAAAAGAATATAATCCCTGTTACTCAGCCAACCTGTCATTAAAATCAATCGTCTTTGGATTGGTACAATTATTGGCTACTTTGATTTAGGCATCAATTAAAACTCACAGCCATGAAGACAAAAATTGACATTAGAAAAGTACTTTCCAATCAAGGAAAGAAGGGTGTTAAAAAGTATGGAAGTTTTGATCAAGCTTTACTTGGTCTTGGAATAAAATCCAAAACAGGCAAGTAATCTTACATATCAAATCCTCCATCACCTCCAGCTCCTCCTTTGGATTTAGACATTTCCAGCTTACCAAACTTGTAAGTGAACGTGATGTAATACCTTCTAGTCAACCATTTAAAAGTTGATTCCTGATAAATAGAAGGTTGATCGATCTTCAAATAGAATCCTTGTCTGTTGAAAATATCAGTCACTCTAAATCCAAGACTTATCTTTCCATCTTTAAATTTCTTTTCTCCAGACAAATTAAGTGCACCCTTACGCTGAGCCATACCTTGAATGGTTATTCTTGGAGCATTGTAATTGTAGTTCAACTGAAGAATTGCCGTTTTCTTCCAAAGATCAACCGATCCCGAATACTTTATACTCCAATTGTAGCTTTGGGTATTGAACAGCAATTCATTTCCTTCATCAACATATTGCATATAGTTCACATTCCCAGAGATCGTATTCCTCCACCAAGTAAATGGCTTATAAACCACAACCGCTTCGAATCCGGTACTATGACTTTTATTGATGTTATTGAAAGTCATAGCAGACGTATTGTCTTCATAGAATAATTTGACTCTTGTAATCACCCCTGTTGTATAACGATAAAAAATACTAGTTGTAAGGGTTAATTTCTTTTTCTCAAGTGAATACCCTAAATCATAAGAATCAATAAATTCAGGTTGAAGATAAGGGTTGCCTCTTCTTAAATTATAAGGATCAGCGTAACTCGTAAATGGATTCAATTGATCGGCGCCAGCTCGACTGATCCTGCGACTGTAACTTAAGCTCAATTCATTCTTTGCCTTCAAAGCATATCGAATATGTGCCGATGGAAATAGATTAAAGTAATCGTTTACTATTCGAATTGAATCACTCACAAGATCTGGGATCTGGTATGCCTTTTCCAAACGCAAACCTCCTTGATATTTCCATTTACCTCTCTCTTGACCAAAGATCCCGTAAGCACTATAGATCCTTTCATCGTAATTGTATATGAAATTAGCAAGTGTATCTTCCAGGTATGGATCTGCTGAGGACGTCCTGGATTCAGAATATGTATCTACACTTTGTGTTCTCATGATCATTTTAGCGCCGGCCTCCATTCTACTGGCGATCTTCGGAAACAGATACGTGAAATCGGTTTGAGCAGTCGTAATATTATTCGTTTCAAAATTATTCAATCGTTGATCAATCACCGGTTGACCAAGAGAGACTGTGTCAAGCGAAAAGTATTCCTGTAAATAATATCCTTCAATATTTTCCTCTCCCAGTGACTGATTGACGTCAAAAATAAGATCACCTCGATCTTCCTTGAAATCATGTTTGTAATTGAGGTTTAGATCAAGATTTTTCCTACTCGACGGATCAAAAGAATATCTATTCCATAATTGTAGGCCATTTGCATTACCATCGGAAGTTCTATTCCACTGGTCACCTGTTCTGTCTCTTTGACCTAAACTTCCGGTCATGGTAAATCCAAGAACATTCCGAGGTTTAATGTAAAAATCAGCACCCATATTCAATGTTTGACCTGCATTCAAATCGGTACCAACTCTATTCTGATCAATGATCAATACTGATCCGTCCGAAAAGATCTGCTCTACATCGGAATAATTGTTCCTATAGCCTTCAAGGTAATTTCCGGAATATGTCCCGAATAAATTCACTTTCGCATTCCGGTAGCTCAAAGAAGCTGAACCATCAATTGTATTCCCCCCGTCAAAGTTACCTGATCCAGCATTCAAAGAGAACATTCCATTGATCCCCTTTAGTTTATTTTTTTTCAAAACAATATTGATAATCCCCGAAGTTCCATCCGGATCATATTTCGCAGAAGGGTTGGTTACCACCTCTATTCTTTCTATAGAACCTGCAGGCAATGCGTCTAGAAGAGTTTTACCATTTCCACCACTCAAACTGCTTGGTCTTCCATCGATCAAAACGGTAACAGTTCCATTACCTCTCAACATGATATTCCCCTCTTGATCGACTTCCACCGAAGGAATATTATTCAGAACATCGTTGGCTGACCCTCCTCTTACAGAAAGATCTTCACCCACATTATACACTTTCTTGTCGATACCGGCCTTTAAAACATCAAGAGTCCCAACAACCTTTATTTCATCAAGATTAAGTGAATTATCCAGTTTGATTTTAACTGTACCGAGGTTGGCAGATGGAATATCAGTACTCAGCTCTATTCCTAGAATGGTATCATTCGTGTATGCCGTATAGGAGATCACACCAAAGTATTTTCCAAATGGAATATTCTCGATCGCTACTTTCCCATTCACATCAGAGTATGCTCCAGTTCTAACTGTAGAATCAGATGAATTCAAAAGACGGAAGGAAGCGTATTCTATAGGTTGTCCTGATTGTTGATCTACCACCCTTACGGATAAGATCCCCATGTTTTGTTTACCACCCTGTGCATTCATTGAAAAATAAAAAGCCAGGAATGTAAAAACTACTAAAATGTTTCTCACGTTAAATTTCTTTGCTAAAAGATGCTCTTACTTTGTCCAATAAATCTGAGAGTATTTCAGATTCCTGATCTGTCAAATTCAGATCCATTATTGAATTTGCATCCAATTTTATATCGATTTCAACTAATAGCTGAAGCCCTTTCTTTGTTATTTCAACATATACAACTCTTCTGTCTTCATTGCATCTAACTCTTTCGATCAACCCTTTCTCGATGAGTTTATCCATCAAACGAGTTGTGTTTGGAGACTTTTCAACCATTCTATCTTTGACACTATTCACATTCAATGCAGATTTAGCTCCACGAAGAATTCTTAGAATGTTGAATTGCGGCATGGTCAGGTCATACTGGGCCATGAAGTTGTTTTGGATATTACCAAGAAAATTTGACGTATAGCGAAGGTTTACGATAGCCTTCTGCTGTGACGACTTGAAGTTGGTTTGAATTACATCTTCAATTTTCATGGCGCAAATATAATTACCATGGTATTATTTTCAAAGGAAATAATTACATCCATTTCGCACTGAGCTGTTCCTTTTTTAATGGATCTCCTGATTTAATCCTAAGAGTGTATTCACCGGGAACAAGATCTATGAAATTATCCTCAAATTCTACACCGGGGATTTCTGCAAGAATCCAAAAATTACGGACGTATTTTTTAACCTTTATTTTCACGACATAATTTCCATCTCCAACATCTCTGAGATCTATAACTACATCGTTCTCATTTGCTTTGGTGTAATCTTTAACAAGTCTTGAAAAGGATCTTTTTAAAAGTTGTCCGTTTTGATCCTTCCATTCAAAGGAGATCAAAGTATTCATGTCTTTTAACTCTTCCAAAGGTTTCATACAAATCTTTGATCTATCAAAACCTTTAACCAATTGTCCTGCATCATTGGTGAACAATAATTTTCCGTTCAGATCAAACACGGAGTAACTTAACTGACACATAAATGTGTCTAACGCATCCGAAACAAGATGATATTTTGAGTCAACGCCTTTACCTGTTGATAAAACTGCAACCGACTGATAATCCTTTTTCACCCAATACTGCAACGCCTTCCAGTTGAAATAATGGTCCATAGAAGACCATGTTGGTGCAGGCCAGCAATCATTCAATTGCCAATACAATGTTCCCATACATCTCGGCGCATCAAGACGATGTCCAGTTACAGCCATACTTACAGCGGTTGCTTGAGTTAACTGAGAATAGTACACAAAATCCTCAAACGTCTCTGGCATTCCAAATAACAATTTTGCGTGCTTCAAGATCATGAGATTCCCTACATAACTTTTCTGATGGTGTTTCATAACCTCCGATTGCACATCCCAGTCATCTTTTGTCGAAAAAGTACTTAACGTCGAATACTCAGGAAAACTTTGAAACCCATATTCAGCGTTAAAGCGTCCTACTTTCAGCGCAAAATTCTCCATCGGGTCTTTTCCATGCCATACTCCCCAATAATGCTGAGAACCATGATCGTAAAAATCATCTTTACCCCAATTGCTAAGTGGAGAAGTATGAACGTATGGCGTGGTCGTATATTTGCTCACCATAGATGGCAGTAATTGCTGGAAAACTCTCTCATAGCTTCTTTCCACTTCCTTAGCATCCTTACCATAAATATTGTATCTCACTTGAAATCCCCAATTTTTCCATGCTACATCAACCTCATTGTTTCCATTGAATAAAACGACCGAAGGATGTGATGAAATTCTTGGAATCTGATAATTAAATTCTTCTTCAATATTGTGCAAGAATTCCTGATTACCAGGATACATGGCACATGCAAACATGAAATCTTGCCAAACCATAATTCCCAGCTCGTCACATTTTTTATAAAAAATGTCATCAGGGTAATATCCTCCACCCCACACTCTCACCATATTGAAGTTCGATGATTTCATATTCTCCACCATCCGGACAATATCTTCATCTTTCACTCTTGAAGGAAATATATCCTGGGGTATATAATCTGCCCCTAAGCAAAATATGCGACGGCCATTTACGGAAATCACGTAACTCGTACCCCATTGGTCAGTTTCCTGAATTAACTCTGAGGTACGGACACCAAATCTGACAGGCACTTGATGAATAAGATTTCCGTTTCGGTCCAAGATCGTCCAAATATCGTTGTACAGATTCTGTTCGCCTTGACCGTTAGGCCACCAAAGTTTTGGCTGCTCCATCCAAACTTCACGTGTTACTTTCTTGGCACCGGTCTCAAATTTTTCTTCACCGAACAACTCACTTTTCCAGACGAATCCGTCAAGAAGTGGCTGAGTGAATTCAAGCATCAGCGTTAGATGAGCTTCATCATCTAAAATTGAATTCGTTGTTATATTTTTTGAGTTGACCCTGGGTTGTTCTGAGATCAACAATTTAACTGGCTTTATAAAGCCTAAGGTATTCACCCTGAGCGCCCAATCCCAACCGAATTGATATTGAGCTTTTCTTGTGTACGGAGCTACTGCTATTGGGTGAACATCATTGGGCGCTGGCAAATGAAACTTCGCGCTATCATACATTTCCTTATGATAGATCACAGGTGGATAAAAGATCGCCTTTAATACATTCTTTGCTTTTAGCTGATCTTTATTTAGCCTGATGATATATGGTCGAAAAGAATTACTGGCAAAAAATAGGATCGAATCATTCAAATACACGTCTGCATAGGTATCGATCCATTGAAAATCCAATTCAATGAATTCACTGTTTAATTGAGCTTCTGTCAGATCAAAAGAAGATCTGAATTCCCAGGTATGCTCTTCGATCCAACCAAATTTCTCTTCATTCTTTCCATAAAACGGATCAGGGAGTTCGCCTTTCGCTATCAATACTTCCTGAACAGATCCCTTTATTCCGGCATTGATCCAATCATTGGAAACAGGATGTTTGAATTCCCAATTCAGCACCTCCTGGGCAAAAGAATAATCTGTCATTAAAAAAGTTATTGAACACAAAAAAAATAATCTCAACATATTACCAATTCCTGTTAAAAGGTGAATCAACCATTTTTTCAGTACTAACCATTTTTAAAGCGTAATTGAAACCATTATAAACCGAGTGAGCTCCTACATTTCCATTCTTATCGATAGCAAGGAAACAACATTGCAAATTTGTAAGATCATCATGCTTAGAAATGATTCTCTCAACCGCCAATCGACAAGCGTCCATTGGAGAATAACCTTGTCGCATCAATTCAACTACTGTATGACTTCCGGCAATTCGTATAATGGCTTCTCCCAGACCAGTTGCACATGCCGCTCCTATTTCATTGTCTACAAACAAACCTGCACCAATTATTGGCGAATCTCCCACTCTTCCATGCATTTTATACGCCCATCCACTTGTTGTACATGCTCCACTCAAATTCCCGTGCGCATCCATAGCAAGAATTCCTATGGTATCATGATTTTCATGATTGATTTCAGGGCGTTTATTCAATTCTTTTTGTTCTTTTTTCCATTCCTTCCATTGCTTTTTCACTTCTGGGATTGGCGTCTTGATCTTCTCAAACCCTTGATCCAAGGCAAATTGTCGAGCACCTTCACCTACAAGCATAACATGCTGAGTCTTTTCCATTACCGCTCTTGCTACACTTATCGGATGATCTATCCCTTCAAGAAAAGCAACAGATCCGCATCTTGATTTATCGTCCATAATACATGCATCAAGTGTAACGTGACCGTCTCTATCCGGCATTCCACCGACACCCACACTTCTGTTGGTCAGATCTGCCTCAGTTACTCTTACTCCTGTTTCAACTGCATCAATAGCGGAACCACCATTTTCGAGCACCTTCCACGCTTCTGCATTTGCCGCTAAACCATGGTTCCACGTAGAGATGACAATCGGAGTGGATCGTTTTGGCTCTGAGTCGATCGATTGCTTTATTAACTCACCTGCTTCAAGTGGCTTGGTCAAACCAATTGCTGTACCCACTAGTCCAAGCTTAAAAAATGTCCTTCTTTTTAGCATTCTATCAATTTTGTTTTTTGAGTTCATTTGCCAACCATTTCTGGTATTTTCTAGCAAAGTTCAAATGAGTTGCATATTCCTTGGTAAAGTCATGACGACCCGAATAATCCGCCTTTGCCATCATGAAAATATAATCGTGTTTTTCTGCGTTTAAGACCGCGTCAACCACCTGTGCAGGTGGTAAGTTTATAGGTCCGGGAGGAAGACCATCAATCTTGTAGGTATTATATGGACAATCAATATCCCGATGTTCGAATAATAAACGTTGAACCCCTTTTAATTGATCTCCCCAACAAAACTTGAACGTTGGGTCGCTTTGTAATCGAATTCCTTGTTGAATTCTATTCAGATATAATCCTGCAATCGTAGGCCATTCATCCGGAATCCTGTCTTGTTCACCATAAACAATACTCGCCAAAGTAGTCGCTTGTGAAGGACTTTTCAGGCCTATATTCTTTAGCCTTTCTTTTCGCTCCGGATTCCAGAAATTCTTGAATTCCTGAGCCATTTTATCTACAAACGCTTTTTCGTCAGTATCGTAATACATGCGATACGTGTTAGGCAAAAACATAGCCGGAAATTCTTCTTCCGAAAAACCAAATTTTTCCATTACCTCCTTTTCTTGAAGATAATTGATCAAGGTTGCACTATCGATATAGATCTGTCTGGTTGCTTTACCTGAAAGCTCTTTCAGATCTCTGCATTTATTGAAAGTGACCTCTACTTCCACTTCAGAATTCCCATTTCCTGCTGAATTCAATTTGAACCCATTCAAGACATTACGATACTGAACACCAGGTGAAATAATGTATTTCCCTAAAGCAATACTTTCCTCATTTAATTCTTTGTAATCTCCAACAGCGATAAATGCATCAATGTCATCTATTATTTCTTGTTCAAAAAGCATATTGGCCAAATCTTCCAAATCAGTCGATTCAGAGAGATAAACTGCCTTTTCCGTTTGATTGATAGTCGTTTTTCTACTCTTTGAAAAGAGA
>CALCCB010000025.1 GCA_937899625.1 uncultured Bacteroidota bacterium | reverse complement strand
ATTGATTTTATTTGATAACGCCCAAGAAATGTGATTATAACAACTTTGTCAATTGTTGATCAATTTTTTTCGATAAAAATATGAAATGAAATTTCTAGAAAAAGTATTGATTCGTTGAATGAACCAAAATTCCACAGCACAAAAAAAAGACCCCCAGAGGAGGTCTTTTCACTATTTTCAGTCTGATCAATTAGGCCAGAACTTCTTTTACTTTATCAGCAGCTTCTTGAAGTAGCACTGCAGAATGCACGTTCAATCCTGACTCGTCGATCAATTTTTTCGCTTCTACAGCATTTGTTCCTTGTAGACGAACAATGATTGGAACTGGAATATTACCCATATTCTTGTATGCGTCAACAACACCTTGAGCAACACGATCGCAACGTACGATACCACCAAATATGTTAATTAGAATCGCTTTTACGTTCGGGTCCTTAAGGATGATATGGAATGCCTTTTCAACACGCTCAGCATTTGCTGTTCCACCTACATCCAGGAAGTTTGCCGGGTTACCACCTGAATACTTAATGATATCCATGGTTGCCATTGCCAAACCCGCACCGTTCACCATACAACCAACGTTTCCGTCAAGCTTTACGAAGTTCAATCCAGCTTCACCAGCTTCAACTTCTGTTGGATCTTCCTCCGTAGTGTCTCTCATAGCTGCATAGTTTGGATGACGGAACAACCCGTTTCCATCCAACGTTACCTTCGAATCGACAGCAATGATCTTATTGTCAGATGTCTTCAAAACCGGGTTGATCTCGAACATTGAAGCATCAATTGAATCATAAGCAGTGTAAAGAGAAGTGACAAACTTTGTCATTTGCTTGAAAGCCTCACCTGAAAGTCCAAGTTTGAAAGCAATTTTTCTTGCTTGGAAGCCCTGAATTCCAACTCTTGGATCAATGAACTCTTTGTAAATTTTATCAGGAGTGTGTTCGGCAACATGCTCAATATCCATTCCACCCTCAGTAGAATAAACGATCACATTGCGTCCATTTTCTCTGTCAAGCAAGACTGACATGTAGAATTCTTCTGGCTGAGACTCTCCAGGATAGTAAACATCCTGAGCAATCAACACTTTATTTACTTTTTTTCCTTTTCCGTTCGTTTGAGCAGTTACAAGGTGTCCACCAAGGATACCTTTCACTTTTTCTTCAACTTCGCCAATACCTTTTGCGAGGACAACTCCGTTAGATCCGGTTTCTTCTACTTTACCTTTTCCTCTACCACCTGCGTGAATTTGAGCTTTAACGACGTACCATCCCGTACCTGTTTCTTCAGTAAGTTTATTAGCTGCTGCAACCGCATCTTCTACTTTATCTACTACGATTCCTTCCTGGATCGCAACTCCAAAGCTTTTTAGAATGGATTTGCCCTGATATTCGTGTAAGTTCATTTTTTAATGATTTGAGCGTAAAAATATTATTAATTGTCTAATAATTCAAGTTGTGTTTTGAACACCTGTTGAGAACTTTAGGTTCTCTTCTGTTGCCATGAATTTGAAATCGACACAGAAGCGTATTCGGATTTGTTTCTATCCTTAATATCACTCCAGATCTTGTTGATTCCATGCATCAAGGCTTCCTTTTCTTCTTCCATGGCATCGTACATTACCGTAGGATCCTGGAAGTAGTGCTTCACGAAGTTAGTATCGAAGTTACCACTTCTAAATGCCTCGTGTTTCAAAACAAATTTCCCGAAATCAAGAGTGGTTTTAAGTCCTGAGATCTGGTAATCATCGATCGCCTGGATCGTTCTTCGAATTGCATCTTCTCGTGTTTTACCCCATACAACAAGCTTGGCGATCATAGGATCGTAATAGATTGGAATATCCATTCCTTCCTGGAATGCATCGTCCACACGAACACTTCTTCCTGAAGGAATTCGGTAACGCTTTAAATTTCCGATGTCAGGAGTAAACCCGTTCATAGAATCTTCAGCATATACTCGAACCTCGATAGCGTGTCCTTTGATACTAAGTTCATCCTGAAGTTTCGGCAAACGTTCTCCGCGAGCCACCCGCACCTGCCATTCTACCAGATCTAGTCCAGTGATCTCTTCGGTTACTGGATGCTCCACCTGCAGTCTGGTGTTCATTTCAAGGAAATAATAATTCAAATCTCCATCCACAAGGAATTCAACGGTACCGGCTCCTTCGTAATTACAAGCTTGACAAACTGCGACTGCAGATTCTCCCATTGCTTTGCGAAGTTCATCAGTTAGAATTGCACTCGGGGCTTCTTCAATAACTTTCTGGTGTCTTCTCTGAACGGAGCACTCTCTTTCGAATAAGTATACTGCATTCCCGTGTCGGTCAGCGAATACTTGAATTTCGATGTGTCGTGGCTTCGTTACAAATTTCTCAATGAAAACTGCATCATCACCAAATGAAGATCTTGCTTCATTCTGAGCCATTCTCATTTGCTCCGCAAAATCCTCAGAACGCTCAACTAATCGCATTCCTTTACCTCCACCTCCGGCTGATGCTTTGATCAAAATAGGGTATCCTACCTCTTCAGCGATCTTTATGGCTTCATTAACGTCTTTAATCGCTTCGTCAACCCCAGGAACTAATGGTACATTATATGATTTAACAGCTTGTTTTGCACTCAATTTGTCACCCATGATCTCCATCGATTCTGGAGATGGGCCGATCAATGTAATTCCTGCTTCTTTTACTTTTCTTGCAAAATGAGCATTCTCTGAAAGAAATCCATAACCAGGGTGAATCCCATCTACACCCAGTTCTTTGCAATATTGAAGGATCAGGTCTTGTTTAAGGTAGCTTTCCGATGAAGGACTTGCCCCAAGATGGACAGCTTCATCTGCTTCATGGACATGTGGGGCGTCCTTGTCAGCGTCTGAATACACAGCAACTGTTGCAATCCCCATTTTTTTTAAGGTTCTGATAACTCTCCTTGCTATCTCACCACGGTTGGCGACCAAAACTTTTTTCATCCTCGAGTGCTTTTGAGGGCCTAAAAATAATCAAAAAGCTCGGTTAACTTTAGAATATCTTGAGATTCTTAGCCTCTGTTTTGATCCCTTGGTAGGACAAAGATGATCTGACTTGATTCTGGCGGGATCGGTGTTGTCTGCTTGTTTCGTTTAACCGGGAATCTTTTGTTTTCAGCGGACCTGAAAATATCCAGGAAATACTGGATCAGTTTGAAATTGTGGATATTGTCAAAATCCTCCGAATAATGGATACCTGCACCTTGGGTGAATGGGCCAAGATCTTTGTCCTGAATTACACTTTGATCGTTCGATTCATTGAAGACATTTACCCTGAATGAACCGGATTCGTTCAATAAGTATTCTACTTCGACATCTCCCATGAGACCTCCTTGGGCTTTATCCCCTGATGTACTGTTGTTTTCTACTCCGAAACTTCCTGTAACGATCAAACGGTTGTCCAAGAAACTTTTCGATACACCAAATTCCATTGAACTTCCACCGGTGAGAAGGTCATTGTCGAGATTGACATTCATTTTGTAGTCTTTCGAAACGGAGCTTAGCAAAGAGTTGATCTGGTTCGCCACCAGATCAAGAGCAGCAGATCCGCTCGCGCCTGAAGTTCCTTTCAATGGTTGGAATTTCTTCCAAAGCATTAATGAGAAGAATTGACGATTCAGCTCATCTTTGTCAGAAGTAACCCTATTCAATAAGGTTCTTCCGGTTTCATCTGATTTTGGAGCTTTAATGTCAAAATTGATGTTTGGCTTCAACAATGATTCAGTAAGCGAAAGGTAACATAGGATTTCTTGATTCGACCCTGAAGAACTTCCTTGAAGTTCATCTGGAGAAAGTTCTGACAGATTAGCATTCACTCTTGTATATGTTTTCATATCAAGATTTGCATTGTATGGATCTCCAGTCCAGGCAATGGTGCCTCCTTCCTGAATATAGAAAGGCTGTTTAATTGGTCCCATTGTGAAATTGTACACCCCATCTTTCACTTTGTAAGTACCATCCAGGATCAATTCTCCAAGATTGTCTAGTTTGATATTGATATCCCCCGATCCTCTTGCAGCAATTTCGTCTCCAGTCTGATCATTGAATATGATCTTCATATTCGCATCCGGAGTTACTTTAAAGTTCAGATCGAGTGAAACACCAGTAAAATCGATCTTTTTATCTTGTTGTAATTGCAATGAATCTTTACTGATGAAAGTGATTAATCCATCATCTTCGTCAATATCTGCAGCGCCATACATTGGGAAATAGATCGATGTTCCCTTGAGTGAACGCATATCTACCGTGATTTCAAGGTTATCTGTATATCCAAAAATGTTTGCATATCCTGATGCATACGCTTTACCGTAATAGTATTCACCATCCTTGTACTTGGTATTCATGACCAGGAATCTGCTCGAATTGCCATTACCACCAAATGATACTGCATCTGCATCATAGAATGTATTTCCTTCCAATTCGATCTGAATATCAAAGTTCCAGTCCTCGTACTGTTCATGATAAACTGATCCGATCAACGAACCTGTATTGCCTTCTTCATCTGATACAGGCATATTGTTGATGTAGAATCCGTATTCGTCAGCGATCACTTCACCATCAAACCCAAAATTTACCCCAAGGATCTCAATTTTTGCATTACCTCCATTCAGCTTCACTCTTCCGTCAAGTTTAGGGAAATCAGGAGTTCCACTCACACTTAAACTTCCGTTCAATTGACCCCTTATGTTGTTTACGATATCTGGATCAAGGAAGGCGCTTGTAAACTGAATGTCTGTATTATCAAAAAGCAGATCGAATTCCAGATTTTCATCTTTCCGTTCTGTGAAATAGCTTCCCTGGAATGCAAAAGTCTGGTTTCCTCTGTACATAAGGTCCCCGGTCATCCCGATACTCTCTGATCCTTTGTTCCATTGAGATTGAACGAAAATATCTCCAACTTCCTGATCGTTTAAAAACAACCCAAAGATGGACGCATCCCCCATGTAATGCAGATTAGTATAAGGATTTGAAATATTTCCCCATCCGTTCAATAGTCCATTCATTTTTATTGGTGAACCAACGAGGGTTCCAAGTTCATTAAGGTCAACCTCATGGACTCTGAAATTCATTTTATCGGCATCGTTCCTTGAGATACATCCGTCGAGTGAGATGAATTGTCTACCTCGTTTAAGGACAAGTTTGGAGATATGCAGATCGTTACTCGTGACTGACATATCTGAAGCTTTTTCAATATCCCAACGTTGTTTGTTCAAAGAGAAAAAGGAGGGCTCAAGAAGCAGGTTGACCTGGCTATTGTCAACGATGATCGTTTGCCATTTGATATCTGAAGCGTTGATCTGATTTGGGTTCCAAGTGAGCTCTGATTCAAGGATATTTTTTTCTCCAGAAGTAGTAAATAAGACGTTGTCAATAGAAATCGAATCGCCATAATCTAAACGGAGTAGGGAATATCTTGCGTCGATCGAATTTGAAGTCAGGTATTGAGAAAGGTCGACTTGTTCAAAGACAAAATCTTGATAGCCAATGGTTTTTGAGGTAAGTAACATGGAAAATTCTTCCATACGACCATCGTAAGTTCCCATAAGCTTGGTCCCTGGACTTAATTTCAGATCAGGCACAAAAATGCTCAGGAATTCGTCCATTCGATTTGTAGTGAGGTTGTAGGTAAATCTGCTTTGATTTACTTTTTTCTTCTTGAGGAATTCTGTATCGCCGAGAAGTCCAGGGAATACCTGGTCAAATTGATGGGTAAAATCTGTTATGATCGTACTAAAGTCGATCTTTCCTTTAAGTTCAAAATCCCCAACAGCACTATTCAGAGTGAAAACATCTTCTTCGTCACTCCTAGTTACTTTTACCACTAAAGATGGGACTTTAATTTCCTTTTTCCCTTCCCTATACAGTAACCCGTCCAGTGTAACGGAACCGCTCATTTTATTGAGATCTTTCCCGAAAATATCCACTGTGAAGCTGGATGTAAGTGAACAGTTTTCTCGATCCGTCACATTAAGATTGTCAAGAATTGCCTTCGTCAGATCGATCTCAAATCGCATATGTTGATCTGCATTCAAGTCAATATACCCATTATAGATCAGGTTCAGATTATCGTCTTTGACATCGATCTTCGCCATGAAGATATTATCGACGAAACTTCCTTCTGAAATTAGAATATCCGAGTATTGGTAATCGTAAAAATCAAAGCGATTGACATCCCCTTCCAATAAATTGAATTTGATCTTATTTAGAGAAAACGCTTCGCCACTTAGGAAGAATAGTCCATCTACAATCCCGAAATTCCGATCATCAAGGAACGTTCCCAAATCAAAAGATTCCACTTTAACGTCGTAGTCGGAAGCTTCTGATCTTTCAAAAAAGAAGGAGTTGTTTTTTGGGTTCGCAGTAAAAAGAATACCATTATCCAGCTTGACTTCGCCAAGATCTGTTTTGACACTTGAAGATGCGACAACAAATTGCTTGTAAAATCCATCAATATTGACATTTCGAGCTTCAAAGTGTCCTAAGCGAGTAACATATTTATCAAAATCAAGGTATGGGTCTTTAACGATTTTTGGCATTCTGATCTTTTTCAGATCATTCAGGTCAACATACGCATAATCTAGTCGCTCATTGAAGAAAGCATGCTTGAAGTTCTTAAAGTCAGGTAGATTAAGATCACCCATAAGACGAGTTTTCTTACCAACTTTGAGATCAAGGTTTCTGATCTTAAGACCATCGATTTTATCTTTAACTTCTCCCTTTAGCAAAACTTGTTCATCCATTCCTTCAAGTGCATATGCGAAGAAGGAGACGTCTTTCATGGAAACTGTACTTTGATCAAGTATGATATCCAGTTTAACTGAATCTTCAAAACTTTGCAGATCATCGAGGCCGTGCATTAGGAGATGCATTTGGGGCAGGGTAAGATCGGATTTATCCGTGCGAACGATAAGGTTAGAAATTAATATTCCGGGCTCACCAATTTGTGCTTTTCCACTTAGCTGTGAGAGATTAAATCCAGACTTTTCATTGAAATGGAGTTCATTTACAGCGAACGACAAAAGTCCATCTTCGTTATTGAAATCCTCTGCTTCGAGATATAATTTTTGCAGGTGAATGTGGTCAAAGTCCACACCGTATTCGTTGTAGCCTTTGCGATAATCATCATATCTGAAATTAATATCGTCAAGGGAAAGAGCATCCACGTAGACCAAAAAGGGTTCTGACTTCGTTTTAGGTTTGCCAGAATCGAAATAGTCAATGATGAATTGAAAATTATAGACACCATCCTTTTTTTCCCTTGAAATATGAATGTTTCCACCTTCAAGCGATGCGTTGTCGATGGTGACTTCTTGATTCTTGAGATCTAACTTTGAAATATTAAGATGCAACGTTTCAATGTAAGCCAAGGTGTCATTGTTCTGATCCAATGCAAAAACTCCATCGAGTGCTACTCTGTCAAAAAAAGTTATAGCAACCTGATTAACTTTAATTGTAGTATTTAACTCTTTTGATAAGAAATCTGTGGCTATTGAAGCTAAATATGTCTGAACAGGACTGGTGCGAATCAAAAAGGCGAAGGCAGTAAATAATATGAGGATCCATTCCAGCGAAATACCTAAGGTTCTTCCTATTATTTTGAATATTTTTGCCATTCCTAATACAAACTTAATCAAAGTTGGCGCACAACGAGTTAATCATTCTGGGTATTGAATCATCATGTGATGATACTTCTGCCGCTATACTCAAAAATAACACCATTCTATCTAATCTTATTGCAAGACAGGATGTCCATAATGAGTATGGTGGTGTGGTGCCAGAATTGGCGAGTAGGGCTCATCAGCAGAATATTATCCCGGTGGTTGATATGGCTATAAAAAAAGCCGGGATTAAGAAAGAGGACATTGATGCGATCGCATTCACAAAAGGTCCGGGGTTGCTTGGTTCTTTGATCGTTGGAACTTCCTTTGCAAAATCATTTTCATTGGCCATGGGAATACCTATGATCGATGTTAATCACATGGTAGGACATGTTCTAGCACATTTCATTGATGAAGACGGTAAGGACAAACCTAACTTTCCTTTTTTGTGTTTGACAGTTTCCGGAGGACACACACAGATCGTTCTGGTGAAGGATTATCTGGATATGGAGGTGTTGGGTTCTACGATCGATGATGCGGCAGGTGAAGCTTTTGATAAAGCTGCGAAACTTCTTGGCTTTCCTTATCCGGGAGGCCCCCTAATTGATAAGCATTCGAAGAACGGGAACCCAGATGCATTTACATTTTCAAAGCCAAGAATTGAGGGATACAATTTTAGTTTCAGTGGTTTAAAAACCTCGATTCTTTATTTCCTGGAGAAGGAGACAAAAAAGGATCCTGAATTTATCGTCAAGCATCGTGACGACCTATGTGCCTCCATTCAAAAAACAGTAATCGATATTTTGTTTGATAAATTGATCAAGGTATCATCGGACTTGAACATCAAAGATATCTGCATTGCAGGTGGAGTTTCTGCAAATTCAGGTCTTAGGGCTGAGTTACAAATTCAAGGCGAAAAGAGAGGTTGGAGAACTTTTATCCCCAAATTTGAGTTCTGTACGGACAATGCGGCAATGATCGCTATTACGGGAAAGTATATGTTTGAGAAAGGCTTGTTTGCAGATCAGACCGTCGCTCCTATGGCTCGTTTTTCGATAGGCTCCGGTTCTGTTTAGTCTTCACGATCGTTCTTTTGCTCAATCACGGCCTGAAATTGTTCATTTCCAGTTCAGTTAAGAGATTTTTTCCGTATTTTCTCCTAAAACTACCAGCATGCAAGTGATTATGAAACCGGAATTGATCGAAAAAGAAGTGATCTCTTCACTGTCATTCAGAAATACAGAGAAGATAAAGCAGCATCCAGAGCTGCCGAAACAGATCGAAAATGCTACCCTTTTGGGAAACGCATACCATAGTAAGGTTTCTATCATCTTTATGGATGATGACGGACTTAAAAGAGTGGACACGACCATTTGGGCATCCGGATCAAAGTATATTTACCTAAAAGGAGGTGTTTGGATTCCAATTAGCCGATTAGTCGAAATCAAGAGATAATGGAAATCATTGCAATTCCTGTTGGAAAAATTTTTTTTGGGATTTCAAGGATATTTGTTTTCTACCGATTTCTTTTTTAATGCTAATCCTTACCTTTGAGAGGTATAGGATAAGAATGAAATTTATACTCACACTTTTTATAATACTATCTGCTTTTGTGCTTAAGGCTCAAAATGTAGTTAAGTGGTCTCACAGCTTCAATGAAAAAGAAGGTTCTGTGGATATCAAAGCAGAAATTCAGGAAGGTTGGCATTTATACAGCCAAGATGTATCGAATGATATAGGTCCTGTTCCAACAAGTTTTTTGTTTGCAGAAAATGAAGATGTAAAGCTTATTGGGAAGGTGTATGAACCTAAGCCTGAAAGAGAATACGATGAAAATTTTGAAGCGATGCTTGACTTTTTTAAAGGATCAGTTACGTTTCAGCAACGCGTTTCTGTAAAAAAGAACACGACTTTATCCTATACGATCACATACATGGTGTGTGACGATACAATGTGTCTTCCACCGGTAGACGAGACCTATTCAATAGAACTAGAATCCAAATAATATGAGTCGATCAATTAGCAATGTATTTATGAAAAGTATTGTTGTACTTGGAATTTTATTCACCGTTTTCAATTCCTTCGGACAGGGAAACTGGAGTGATAAGATCTCCTGGTCATTTAAACTTGAGAAAATAGACGACTCAAAAGCATGGGTGATCGGTTCTGCGGCACTGAAGGAAGGATGGCATGTGTTCAGTGTGAACCACGATCCAAACAAAGCAGACTTTACTGGAATCCCAACTAGTTTCATTTTTCCAAAGTCTTCAGACTATAAACTGATTGGTAAGCTGGTAGATGGTATTCCAGCGAAAAGTCACGAAGATGAGCTAGGGGTTTCTATCTATTTTGAGAAAAAGGCAATGTTCAAACAAAAAATAGAAGTGCTTACGGACAAGGCTTTTGACTTAAAGTTTGAATATTCATTTCAGATCTGTGACGAGAATGGATGTATTTTCCCTCCGGATCAGGAAGCGAAAGTAAAAGTTTCTGGATTTAAAGCAGATGCAGGTTCTAATGCCTTAGTTCCTGATGGTAACTTAGGGAATGATACTCCTGAGCCTATTGATACGTTGGCTAGTGCAGACGAGAATGAAACCATTATCGAAAAGAAGAAAGAAGATTCATCTTCCGAGAAGAATGAGGACAAATCAGCTGACAAAGGTTTGATCTCTATCTTCTTTACAGGATTTTTGTTCGGATTTGTTGCGCTTCTTACTCCCTGTGTTTTCCCAATGATCCCTATGACGGTGTCGTTCTTTACAAAAAGATCACCGACCAGAGCTAAAGGAATCGTCAATGCATTAACATATGGTGTTTCCATCATTGTAATCTATGTGGCACTCGGTTTATTAGTTACTGCGATTATGGGCCCAACAGGTTTAAATGAACTTTCTACCAATGTTTGGATGAATATGATCTTCTTCGCAGTTTTCATGGTATTTGCATTTTCTTTCCTTGGGGCCTTTGAGATCAGAATGCCTTCCGAATGGGTGAATAAAGCAGACTCTGGAGCTGATAAGGGAGGATTGATCGGAATTTTCTTCATGGCATTTACATTAGCTTTGGTGTCTTTTTCGTGTACGGGACCTATAATTGGGACATCATTAGTTGAGGCAGCCGCTACAGGAAGTCTCCTAGGGCCAGCAGTGATCATGGGAGGTTTTTCGTTTGCGCTTGCATTACCATTTACTCTATTTGCGATTTTCCCTGGATGGTTGAATTCACTTCCTCAATCAGGAGGATGGTTAAATAGTGTGAAAGTTGTATTGGGATTACTTGAGATCGCTCTTGCGCTTAAATTCCTGAGCATGGTTGATCTTGCTTATCACTGGGACTTCCTGACAAGAGAGATCTTTGTTTCAGCCTGGTTTGTGCTCTTCCTTGTTATGGGAATCTATCTTCTTGGTTTGATCAGATTCTCTCATGATTCGATCGTCGAAAGATTATCAGTAACTCGTTTCATGTTTGCTTTCCTTGCACTTTCATTCGCTATTTATTTATTGCCGGGTATGTGGGGAGCGCCTTTAAGCATGATTGACGGAGTTGCTCCTCCCCGTACACACTCTGAGGACAACTTTAGGTTTGTAAGAGGTACAGGTGAATCTTCTGCAAGCAATGAAGATCCTTTATTTGCTGAATACAGACAATATATGCATGAAGTAGGCGATGGTTCCATTTTAGTATTCCACGATCTGGACAAGGCAAGAGAGTATGCTGCTAAAGCGAACAAACCTTTATTAGTCGATTTTACAGGTCATGCTTGCGCAAATTGTAGAAAGACAGAATCAACAGTTTGGACAAATGATAAGATCAGACCTATTCTTCAAAATGAGCTGGTAATAGCCTCTTTGTATTGTGATGATAGAGAGTTGCTGCCGGAATCAGAATGGAAGTATTCTGACAAATTAGGAGGAAAGGTGAAAACCGTAGGTAACAAATGGTCGGATTATCAGATCAGAAAATACGGTCAGATCTCGCAACCATTGTATATCATACAGGATCTTGAAGAAAATGACCTGACTGATGCGATCGGTTATACCCCTGACATTAATGTATATGAGGAGTTCCTCAAAAAAGGAATTGAAAAGTTCAAGTCAAAATAATTATTGATTCACATATTTGAGCCGTTAACCTTTAGGTTAGCGGCTTTTTTATTCAGGCACTTGACATCATTTATTATCTTTAACCTGTGAATGAGTTCCTGAAAACCCCCATTGAATTCCTTAAAGGAGTTGGTCCGCAAAGGGCAGACTTGCTTCGTAAAGAATTAGGTATATTCAATTATCAGGACCTTTTGGAGCATTACCCTTTCCGTTATGTCGACCGTTCTATCTTTCATCAGGTAAGAGATGTCGTTTATACTGATTCCTTCGTTCAGCTTAGGGGAAGAATTGTCCAGGTCATTGAAAGTGGATCTCCCAGAAATAAAAAGCTGATTGCCAGATTTCAAGACGAGTCCGGTATGATCGACCTTGTATGGTTTCAAGGGGGGAAATATATCAAGCCAATGCTGAATTCAATGGATGAATTTGTAGTTTTTGGAAAACCAAGATTGTACGGGAATAATTGGAATATTCCGCATCCGGAAATTGGTGTTTATAATTCAGCGACAGCTCAAATCGGTTTACAACCTGTGTATTCGAGTGCGGAAAAACTAACCAGTATAGGATTGCACAGCAAGGGAATTGAAAAACTGATCTCAGCTCTTCTTCCGCAGTTAAGAGGAAAAATCCCAGAAAATATTCCATCGGCAATTCGCAATGAATTTAATTTGTTGACTCGGGAGCAAGCCATGATTAAAGTTCATCAACCGAAAGGGGAAAGTGATTTCAAACATGCCAGGTTTCGATTGAAGTTCGAGGAGCTCTTTTTTCTTCAGATGGAACTTTTATTGAGAAAGCATATTTCAATGCGAAAATCGAAGGGCTTCGTGCTTGAAGAAGTGGGTGAATTGTTCAATGGGTTTTACAAAGAACACATGGAGTTCGACTTGACCAATGCTCAGAAAAGGGTGATCAAAGAGATTCGAAAAGATCTGAATAGTGGTCATCATATGAATCGATTACTTCAGGGAGATGTCGGCAGTGGGAAAACATTGGTGGCCTTATTAACGATGTTACTGGCAATAGACAATGGTTATCAAGCCGCGCTGATGGCTCCAACAGAAATTTTAGCGAATCAGCATTTTGAGACGATCACTGAGCAATTAAAACATCTTGGGGTAAACGTAAGTCTTCTAACTGGTTCAGTTAAAAAAAAGGATCGGACTGTCATACACGAAGGACTGGAAGATGGTAGTATTCAGATCCTGATCGGTACACATGCCTTACTGGAAGATGTGGTAAAATTCAAAAATCTTGGAATTGTAGTTATCGATGAGCAACATCGCTTTGGAGTAGCTCAACGAGCTAAAATGTGGAAGAAGAATATTGTGCCGCCGCATGTTTTAATTATGACTGCCACTCCAATTCCAAGAACACTGGCAATGACCTTTTATGGAGATCTGGATGTTTCTGTTATCGATGAATTACCCCCTGGAAGAAAGCCAATTTCTACAGTTCATCGTTACGAGTCTCATCGATTGCCTGTCTTTGGATTTTTAAAGGAAGAGATCCGTAAAGGTAGACAGGTGTATATTGTATATCCTTTGATCAAGGAGTCTGAAACCTTGGATTTCAATAACCTAATGGATGGATACGAAGCAATTTCAAGATCCTTCCCATTACCGGAGTTCAAACTAAGCATTGTTCACGGGAAGATGAAACCGGAGGATAAAGAGTATGAGATGCAGCGATTTGTATCTGGACAGACACAGATCATGGTGGCTACCACGGTCATTGAGGTGGGTGTGAATGTGCCTAATGCATCGGTAATGGTGATCGAAAGCGCTGAACGCTTTGGCTTGTCTCAATTGCATCAGCTTCGAGGTAGAGTAGGGCGTGGTGCTGAAAAATCATATTGTATTCTGATGACAGGTGATAACTTAAGTGCAGATAGCCAAAAGAGAATTGAGACAATGGTCTCGACCAATGATGGATTTGAAATTTCGGAAGTAGATCTTCAACTAAGGGGACCAGGAGATCTAATGGGGACTCAGCAAAGTGGAATGCTTGATCTAAAGATCTCAGACCTCTCCAAGGACCAACAATTGGTGGCAACAGCGCGTGAACATGCCAAAAAGATCCTAAATCAAGATCCGGGTCTTTCATTACCAGAAAATGCTCAGTTACGGGTAGTCATGGAAATTGTCTTAAAGTCAAGACCAAACTGGGGAAAGATCGCATAGTGATTTTTTGACATGGTTTTTGCTTACCTTGGCAAAAATTAGTCTGATGAAAGTTCCTACCTCTATCACCTTTGTTTTGTTTTCTATCTTCGTAAATGCACAACTTCTTTCAGGAAGTCTTGTCGATGAAGGAAGAAAAATGACCTCCAATTCTTCTTTTGTCATTGAAGATAGTCACGAGGGTGTAGCTGTTTTTGAATTGGCAGTTGATCGGGAAGGAAAAGTTACCTCGGCAAAACTTATTTCAGACGGTACAACAGTCGTTTCAACTCCAGCCAGAATAAAGGCTAGATCGCATGTAATGGCATATACGTTTACTCCTGGAACACATTTTCCGCAATTTCAACATGTGAGAGTAAAAGTTACGTTAGTAGCTCCGAAACCAGTAAATCAAAGCAATCAGCAATAGATCTGATTGTATTGTTCCTGATATTTCTCAAGGATCTTCTTTCTTTTTAATTTGAGTGTTGGCGTCAATTCACCTCCATCAACAGATAGCTCATTTTCAAGAAGTACGAATTTCTTCAATTGCTCCCAGTTCCCAAATAATTTATTGAATTCATCGATCTCTTTCTGCATTCTATCCTTAACAACAGGATTAGAACAAATTGAGGCATTGCTTCCATCTCCAAGATCAACCCCTTTACGCTGAGCCCAGTCTTTCACAAATGCGAAGCTTGGAACAATAAAGGCAGAAGGGAATTTTTGACTTTCACCTATCACGACGATCTGTTCAATGAATCTTGATTCTTTGAATTTATTTTCCATTGCTTGAGGAGCAATGTATTTCCCTCCTGAAGTTTTAAAGATCTCTTTTTTACGATCTGTTATCTTAAGGAATTTGTTTTCTACAAAAATTCCAATGTCTCCAGTGTGAAACCAGCCATCTGCGTCAATGACCTCAGCAGTTTCAACCGGCTTGTTGTAGTAGCCCATCATCACATTTGGACCCTTAACAAGGATTTCTCCGTCTTCAGCAATTTTCACTTCAACACCATCGATCAGTGCACCCACAGACCCAATACGAATTCCTTTGTGGAAACTGTTTACAGAGACAACCGGAGAAGTTTCGGTAAGACCATACCCTTCAAGTATCGGTAGGTTCGCAGCAAGGAAAATTCTTGCTAATCTAGGTTGTAAAGCGGCTGAACCAGAGGCAATCGCTCTTACGTTACCTCCAAGTGCTTCCTGCCATTTCGAAAAGATCAGTTTTCTGGCAATTGCTAGTTTTATTTTGTACCAAAGTCCTTTACCGATAACATCGTATTCTTCACCAACACTTACAGCCCAGAAGAATAATTTTCTTTTAATTCCAGTCAATTCATCTCCTTTTGCAATGATCTTATCGTATACTTTTTCAATAAGTCTCGGAACAGCTGTAAATACATCAGGTTTTACCTCTCTAATATTATCACCAATTGTTTCAAGCGATTCAGCGAAGTGAATTGAACATCCGATGTGCATGTACAGATAATGCAACATGCGCTCGTAGATGTGACATACAGGCAGGAACGACAAAACTTTTGAATTTTGGTCAGCTGGAATAGGATCTATACAAGCTTCTACATTAGAAAGTATATTCTTATGAGAAAGCATTACTCCCTTAGGATTTCCAGTAGTACCGGATGTATAGATGATCGTAGCCATGTCTTCATGCTTGACCACTGACATTCTTTCTTGAACTTCAGTCTCAGAAACATCCTTTCCTGCTTCTTCGATCATTTTCCAGTTGTCACATCCTGAAACTACTTCAAAAGAATACACGTGTTTCAATGTTTCAACATCACCCTTGATGTGGCTTATTTTTTCAAACAATTCCTCATTGCTCAATACGCAAAGTTGAATACTTGCGTCCTTCATGATATAACGATATTCACCCTCAGATATGTTCGGGTAAAGAGGAACCACGATTGCCCCTACCTGTTGAATGGCAATATCCATGACGTTCCATTCATAGCGGGTATTCGAAACCAAAGCTACGTTATCTCCAGCCTTAACACCCAAGGCGAACAAGCCCTTTGAAACACGCATTGCGTGATCAAGAAATTCAGCAGTTGATACTCCTATCCATTGACCATTTGTTTTTGTTACAAACATGTTTGGATTGGGGTAATTCTTAAGTTGATAATGTGGGATATCGAATAGTCTTGAAGCTTCTAACATTGTGTGTGTTTTTTGTCGAAATACGAATCTACTATTTTTTTGTGTTTTTGAAACTGAGAATCAAGTGAATTTTCAAATGATCATATTAAGATATTCGTTGAAAATGGTTTTTCTTTCGACGAATGAATTTAAATATTCATCAGTACATGGATTATAATCAATGGGGAAAACCCTTTGAAAAACAATGTGTACTTTTAGTTTACTTTACCGTTAAAAACACTGTTCACCTGTAACTTTTAAAGTTCCAAAATTGTTTTAACTGCTAAATGAGTCCTGAGTTTTGACAAGACAAGAGTACAATATCGTCGTTCAGCAACTGAGTAATCCTTTATATGGATTCTCGTTGAAGTTCCTTAGAAATGAGGAGGACGCGCAAGATATAGTGCAAGATGTGTTTGAGAAACTATGGATCAACAGGAAGAAAGTTGAATTTTTGAAGGCGAAGGCGTGGATGTACACAACTGCTTATAATGGAATGATCAATTTGATCACTAAAAAGCAAAGAGTACAATTACCGGGATCAGATCAACTGCCGGAAAAGAGCCATAAGGCTTATAACCACTTTGAATCAAAAGAAGTGGTTGACCGAGCAGTGAACATCCTGCCTCCAATTCAAAAAAGTATTATTCTTCTTAGAGATCTTGAAGGGTATTCTTATGATGAGATCGGTGAGATCCTGGATCTATCGTCGTCTCAAGTTAAGGTTTACCTGTTCAGAGCCAGGAACAAAATTAAAAAGCAGTTAAAAGGATCTACGGAACTTGTATGAGTATTCCATCGTTTGAAAATATTGACCGTTGGTTGTTTGAGCTGATCGAAGGAAATCTTTCTGAAGAACAGATTCAACAACTTGAAGCGTTTCTTTTAAGGCATCCTGAGTTAGATGTTGATCGAGACGTATGGGAAATGGCCCATGTTGAGTCTGAGCCTGTTGATTATCCTCACACCAGTAAAATGATCAGAAGAAGACCTGTTGGTATCTACATGATGGCAGGTTTTGTAAGCATGGCGTTCTTTGCCTCTTTTGGAGTTTACACATGGTGGAGCACTGATATTTCTCAACCGGTAATTCTTTCTAACTTGAATCCAGAACTAGATAAAGTGGTTCAGGAAACGAATGAGCTTAAAAGTCAACTAGGTTCGATCAGAAATAGTTCCGTTGCTGTTACCAATGAAGCTCTTTTCGGAAATCAGGTTGAATCATCTCCTGAAAATAATCTTATCACATTGCAGGATTCAAGATATACTTTGAATGGTAATGCAACTCAGTATATCACAAGTCAGGATATTTTGAGAATGCAGAATGAGATTGGTCAGAGAGAAAATTATCTGGAACAAATTCAAACCAATGCAGAAATGGATCTTGCGCTATCAAATTCAGTTTCGAATCAGATCCTTCAAGAGGAAGACGAACTTGAAACTGTTCCGGCGAGACCAATCGAAGTTCATGCAACCAGAACTTGGAATGCAGGTGCAGGACAAGAGTCTTCTTCAAGATTTAGCCATGTAGAACATAAGGAATCATTTTCTTCTCGCCTTCATAAGGCACAACGAATGATCCAGCGAATGATGGATTATCCTGTTGCACTTAAGAACCTTAAAGACCCTTATTATCACATACCAGGTTTGACTGCTATGGATGTGAATTTTGGTTCAGTAGGAACACTGGTTTCTTCGCGGGTTCAAACTCTTTCAAGACTTCAGTGGTTCGGAAAGGAGAATCAACAAATGACCAATTTGGTTGCTATGGATGGATATGTTTATTCCATGAGGGGAGGTGTAGGTTTTCAGATGAGTAATTCTCTTTATGGAAATGGTCAGATCATGAATAATCAACTTGCCTTTACCTATTCTCCAAAATTCTCGGTAAACAGAAATATTTTGATCGAACCTGCCGTGAGATTGAAAATGGGGAATAAAATGCTTGATTCCGACAAAATCGACGGCACAGGATATGCAGAATTTGACAGAGGAACTGTACAAGAGTTCTATCCAACGGGTGTTAATCCAACTGGATCTTCACTGTGGTATCGAGATATGGGGACGAGTGTGATGGTAAATACAAAATGGTTCTATACAGGTATTCAGGTCGACAATATTTTCAGACATTACGACAATGTGTATTCAGGTGAAAATGCATCCACCAGAAGAGCTGGTAATCACTTTATTGCTACATTGGGAACCGATTATGAATCGAAAAGAGAAAATATTGGATTATCTCCTTACATCGTATATCAAAAGAACGAAGCGCTTAGCGAATTCTGGTTTGGTTTAAATACAAGATTTCACTGGATAACTGCGGGTGCTGCAGTAACAGACAAATTAGACATGGTTGGTTCACTTGGACTTAAGCTTAATCGTTTTGCAGTGAACTATAACATGGATTATACTAAGTCGGCGATGGTAAACAACTATCAACTGTCACATCAACTTTCTGTTCGTTTTGTTGCATTTGACAAATTCGGAAAAAATAAACGTTTAACATTCTAGGCTATGAAGAAAATCATATATATCAGCCTTTTGGTCATTTCTGCATTTCAAGCAAGTGCACAGGACCCGAACTTCACGCAGTTTTACGCGAATCCACTATACCTGAATCCGGCTTTGGCTGGTTCATATGGATGTCCACGTTTTGCGCTGAATTACCGCAATGAGTGGCC
>CALCCB010000024.1 GCA_937899625.1 uncultured Bacteroidota bacterium | reverse complement strand
GTTCCGTTCAACGCCCAGGTGTATGAATCACATGCTGTTTCCGTAACTGTAGCTGTTGTTGAATTGTTGATCGTCAAATTCAAAGTTGTCGTCAATGGACAACCTGAAGCATTGGTTCCAACATGGGTATATGTACCGGAAGTTGTGTATGTCGTTCCGTTCAACGCCCAGGTGTATGAATCACATGCTGTTTCCGTAACTGTAGCTGTTGTTGAATTGTTGATCGTCAAATTCAAAGTTGTCGTCAATGGACAACCTGAAGCATTGGTTCCAACATGGGTATATGTACCGGAAGTTGTGTATGTCGTTCCGTTCAACGCCCAGGTGTAAGAATCACATGCTGTTTCCGTAACTGTAGCTGTTGTTGAATTGTTGATCGTCAAATTCAATGTTACTACTGAGTCGCAACCAGCAACATTCGGTATAGTATAGGTAGCGGTATTATTAGAAGAAGTATAAGTTATTCCATCTATCCAGGTGAATGAATTACATGCTGATATTACGTCGATTCCAGATGAAGAAGAACATTCTGATAATTTCAGTATGTAGGATTCATAAATCGATGACCCACTGAAAAATGCTTCATTTGGACCTGGGTCGAAGTCTATTAGTGTACTATTGAAATTACCGGCTAAATAGATTGAGCCATTTGCGTCGACGGTAATAGTAAATCCCCATTCAGCGTTATTGCCACCAATATTATCGGCCCAAACTAAATTTCCTGATGAATTATATTTACTACAAAAAATATCGGCGGAGCCATTCGAGTTCAAAATATTGCTACCGACCCCAGGATCAAAATCGACTGATCCAAACAATACTCCTGTTACGAAGATTTCATTTGATGTATTTGTAAAAAATCCGTAAGGGATATCATCACCAGTTCCGCCTGTTGAATGAGACCAGTTGTAATTGCAATTAGTATCAAAATTCATTAATACGAAATCTCTTGAACCAACTGCCGTATGTTCTGTAATACCCGCTCCTGGGTCAAAATCAACCGTATTATTATAACTGGCAATGATATTCATTATTCCATTTTGAACAGTTATTCCATAAGGTTGAACACTACTCGAGGCACTGCCGATGGTTTTGGCCCATTGAAATGTACCAGATGAATTTAACTTTTGAATATACATATCGGTAGCATTTGTATTTGCCGTAATACTGGTTGTACCGATACCCGGGTCTAAATCAATCGTCGAAGTAAAAGTTCCAACAGAATAAATATTCCCAGAACCATCTACTGCAATTTCACGCCCATTACTTGTTCCTATACCACCCATTGTTGCAACCCAAAGGAAGTTTCCATTTACATCAAGTTTTACAATATAGGCATCACTGTTTGCAATGGCAGTCCTATTTGCTGTTCCAGCACCTGGATCAAAGTCTGCAGTGCCATTAAAGTAACCAGTTATTATTAGATTTCCAGAAAGATCTCTAACAAAGGAATAGGGTAATTCATTCTGTGTTCCACCAAAGGTTTTAACCCATTGGAAGTTTCCATTTGACGAAAGTTTCAATACAAAAACATCTAAAGAACCTGCAGCTGTTACAGATGCTACTCCAACTCCTGGATCAAAATCCACGGTAGTACCGAATTGACCAACGGCATATATGTTATTTGATGCATCTAACTCTAAGCGGTAACCGTTATCATTTGAAGTACCACCAAACGTTCTAGTCCATTGCAAAACTCCAGAAGAATTATATTTCTGCAGATAGACATCATTCCAATCTGCCGTTCTGATGTCTGTTAATGGGCCGGGATTAAAATCTACTGTACCACTGAATGTCCCTATTACATATACACTTCCCGCTTGATCAACTTTTATATCATTAACACTACTATTACTGTTAGCAACATTATTATCAAGTTCAACGGCCCAGTCCAGTGAAATTTGTGCAATTGGATTTATAGTTTTTATCAATAAAAAGAGGATTAATAATTTTTTTATCATAGCAATTGGGTTGTTTTTGGTAAGAGCTAAAACTACAATCTAATCCTCGTAATTGTGATACAACTTTGATACATTTGTTGAATGATCGAGAGTTTGAAAAAGAAAATCGAGTTAAAGATTGGACGTGAAATAAAGAAAAGGGGAGATTGTCAATATTTGTCTGATAGAATAAATGAAGAGCTCGATGAAAACTTGAGCTACAATACGATCAGAAGGACATTTGGTGTTGAATCAAATTGTAAAATAAAACCACGTAATTCAACGCTCAATATTTTGTCAAGATTTGTCGGGTATAAATCATTTGAGAATTTTTCTAGAGAAAGTAATTGGAATCAAGGATGGTCATTTAATGTTCTAATTAATGGTTGGGTTGACCGCATGAATGAACGAGAAATCATTGATAGCTTAAACTCAGCTTGGTTCAAAAGAGATAATTTTTCAATTTCATTTGTTTCCTTAATTAGAGAGTTATTTCTATTGGGCAACTTCCAATTAATAGACAAAATATTTAAAAACAACTCTTTTGAATTTGAAAGGTTGACCTATTCAGAAGTTATTTATATCGGAAATGGAGTCGGGTCTATTCTTCGCAAATTGAATTTGTGCGATGAGCGTTTAGCACTATTAATGAAGAATAAACGCTTTCTTCAATTCATCTTTTTATCATTTGTAGATTATTCCTCACTAGTCGGTTATTATGGAAATCTTTCTGCTGTTTCCGATAAGTACAAAATACCTTTAAAAAGTGATCAAAAACTATTTTTTGGAGCAATCCTGAGTCTAAAGAATTTGCTTTCAAACAAGGTAATTGAATCGAACGGTTATCATTCTTTAAAAAAGGATTCATTGCATCCAATTTTGATAAGTCGATTAGCTTCTATGGAGATTGCTTTTCGTATTCAAAAAGCCGTTTCTTATGATGATGTCTTACTCGATATTCATACAAGAATGCAATCTTCGAAAAGCAATAAAATGGATTTTCTCTACGAATTAAAAACTGTTTCCCTAATTCTTGCAGATTTCGATTTAATGGAATGGATTGGTTCAGTAGAAAATTCATCAGTAGATGAGGAGTACCAAGTTTCTCATAACCAATACTTACAGATAGTAAATTTGATTAGAGCCGTCAAAAACCAAAATGAAGAAAAAATAGATAATTTAATTGAACGAATTGATCGTTCAAAATGGGTTTTAAGTTATCATGATTTCTATACGATTTTCACTTTAATTGGTAAGTATCATGCCACACATAACAACATTAAAAGAAAAAAAATAAGGGAACAATATTGCACTTTAGCCACAGAACTTAAATATCCTTTCTTTAGTGATAGTTATTTGACGAACTATTTTGATTCGTGAAGGTGATATTATTCCGAAAATTTAAGCACTTTTTAGTATTCATTTTTAGGATCTTGAAAAAAGCACCCTTTTGGGAGTGGTCTGAAATTACATATATCGGCTGTCAGCTAAGAGGCGAGCCGCATCCGGAATATAATCATTTCGAGGCATGAATTGTAGGTCCTGTTATGGGTGTTCGCTTCTTATCACTTTCTAAACAGATTGAACTTTTTTTTGGTCTTTTGGACGAGAAGCTGTTATTCCTAATAGTCCAACATTGTCTCCATCAGTCATTCTTGCAGATTGAATTTCGTCGTTTTAATTTTTTCTACCTTCAAGTCATTTTTAATTATACCGATTGATTAAAAAAGGTAGTGTTTTATTGTGTCATTTTTGACATCGTAGACACAAGAATTGATAGTGCTAGAGTCGGTTTTTTACTTTCAATTCGGATAAATTTTTTAAAATATCAACCTTATGCTCATCCTCTATTTCTAAATAATCTAACGCTAGATTAATATCTTTAAAATCTTGGATATACATTTTAGATAACTTAGCCATGGGCTTTAATAGTTTAGCAAGAAGTTGAACATTTGGTGTAGAAACTACAACACCAACTTTGACAGGTTCTTCTAATGCCACTTTTTCACCAACAAATTTGTTTAATGCTTATAATTCCATATGAAAACTAGCAGAATAACAATCTCTGAAATCAACAAGCATGTTCATATTTTTAATAAACAATGGGTCTGACATAAATTCTAAAGCAGATTCCATGTATTGTCCAATACTCATGCTGCCTTCATGACTCGTAATGATTAAATGGTAATTTGGTAATATTCTGTGCGTGTAATAGTAATTCAAATTCTTTGCCGCCATAAACATTCCGTTTTCAACTTTTAGACAATCTACAAGGTTAAAAAAATATTCATTAATTGATCGGTAACAATTTATGAATAGAAATGTTCATCCAAATATTTTTTTCGTTCGGAAAATGATAACACATGCCTTGTTTTGCCTTGTGCTGGGTTCTTGTAATCAAGGTAGATGTTAAATTTCAGGTTGCGGAATTATCTAATTTTTGTTAAGAGCGAAATTATAATGCTCATTTTCTGATATATTTAGTTCATTAATTAAAACGAAAAATGAAAAGATCCTATTTGGTTATTATTGGTTTGGTCGTGTTTGGCCTTATCGTGTTGTTGGCTTACAGAAGCTCGTACAATAAAGCGATCTCCTATCAGGAAAATGTAGACAAAGCATGGGGTGATGTGGGTGCATCTTACCAGCGTCGTGCCGACCTTGTACCACAGTTAGTGGAAACAGTGAAAGGGGCTGCAGAAAATGAAAAAGGAATTTTAACTAGAGTAACAGAAGCAAGAGCCGGAATTGTAAATGCAAAGACTCCGGAAGACATGGAGCTCTTGGGCAAGGAGATCAATACAGCGATCAACCTGGCATTTGAAGCATATCCGCAGATCCGTTCAACGGAGAACTTTGGTGAATTGCAGCGTCAGCTGGAAGGAACGGAGAACCGTATCAACAAGGCACGTGGTGATTACAACGAAGCAGTAAAAGAATACAACTCGCATATCCGAGGATTCTTCAACAGCATGGTCCTGAATAAGGAAACCTTCCCGAAAAAGGAAGCGTTCAAAGCAGCTGAAGGAAGCGACATTGCACCGACTGTTTCATTCGAATAAAACAACCAGGCGACTTCGGTCGCCTTTTTTGACTATGGCTAAAACCAATTTTACAAATACGCAGCAAGAGGCGATCGTTCAGGCCATTCATATGGCTGAACAAAATACCTCAGGAGAGATCCGCGTTCACATCGATCAGAAGTGCAGTGGTGATCCTGTGAAAAGAGCGATCCAGGTTTTTCAGAAGCTCGGAATGCAGAAAACAGTACTTAGAAATGGGGTGCTGATCTACCTGGCACTGAATGACCGTAAACTCGCGATCATTGGTGATGAAGGCATCAATAAGGTGATCCCCGAACATTTCTGGGAAGATGAACGCGATATGATGATCAGTCATTTTAAGAACGGGCAGTTTACAGAAGGACTGGTGGAAGGGATCTATATGGTAGGCGAACAATTGGAAGCCTTTTTTCCGATCTCAAAGGACGATCAGAATGAGTTAACGAATGAAATATCCTTTGGTGAAGATGGGGAATAAGATCAAATACACATTAATGGTCTTGGTCGCCATGATCTGGCAGTTCTCAGCGATCGCTCAGAACGATATTCCGGATCAACCCAATCCGCCAAGATTATACAATAACTTTTCACTGGCCTTTCCGGATTTTCTGAATCCTTCGGAAGCAGAACAGCTGGAAGCAAGATTGGAAAATTTTGCAAGAAGTACTTCCAATCAGATCGTAGTGCTGGTGGTGGATGATCTCAATGGTTATGAACCCTGGGATTACGCTACACGGTTAGGAGAGAAGTGGAAGGTTGGACACGAGAAGGAAGACAACGGGATCATTGTGCTGATCAAACCTACAGGCGGAAAAGGACAACGGAAAACCTTTATTGCAACCGGCCGTGGACTCGAAGGTGCCATTCCGGATTATACCTGTGGGGAGATCGTAGACAATGAGATGATCCCTGAATTCAAAGATGGGAATTACTATCAGGGAATCATTAATGCAGTTTCTGTGTTGGAATCGCTATCGAAAGGTGAATTCAATAGTGATCAGTATGCAAATGATGTTTCCAAAAAAGACAAGATAAAGAATGTCTTTATTGCATTGTTCATCATCTTTATCATCTTCCTGATCATCTTCAAAGGAAGGAGTGGAGGAGGTGATACAACCTATGGCAGAGGCGGTTACTATGGTGGCGGCTTCGGAGGATGGGGCGGCGGCAGTAGCGGTGGTTCTTCGGGCGGCTTCGGTGGCTTTGGCGGCGGATCCTTCGGTGGAGGTGGAGCAGGAGGAAGCTGGTAATTTTAGTTCCTACTGTTTTCGGTAAACAGCGTAGATCAGTTCATCTTCGCGCACTCCATTTTTAACCAGGATTTTCGGAAAGGTAGCTTCCAACTTGAATCCCGCTTTTTCAAGAACTTTTTGAGAGGCTTTGTTCCGACCAAATGGTCGGGCAAAGATCCGCTCGATCGGCAAATTCGAAAAAGAATAGTCGATCATTTGTCGGATGGCTTCCGTGGCATATCCTTTTCCCCAGTATGCTCTTCCAATAAAATATCCGAGCTCAGCATTGAGTCGGTTCACATCTGTTTGGGGGTGAATGCCAATGTTTCCGATCACTTTTCCATCGAGATCGATCGCAAGTACCTCACAGGGATCTTGTGCCATTACACGTTCCAGAAAGCGCTTGCCGTCCTCAAGGGTATAAGGCGAAGGAAAGGCATCGGTTAGATTATTAGCCACCTCAGGATCGTTGGCATTGTGCACTAAATCCTCAAGATCGCTCTCTTTCCAGGTTCTTAGCGTGATGCTCATTTGTTCAGGTGAAAAGCCGTAAAGATGGCAACAAATACAATTCCTTTTTCCAGCTCTTCAGAAACGGATCCGTTCAGTTGGATGTCCCATCGCTCATAATTATCGGAGAAGGTTGTTCTGATGGTTCCGGTCACATCACCACTGATCGACCAGCGTTCGTAATCATCTGAAAAGGTGGTTTTAATGTAGATCGTTTTTCCGTTTCCACGCAATTCCCACCCATCGAAGTCATTCGAAAAGGTAGTTCTCAACTTGATGTCCGACCCGATCTGCCAGTTGTCCCAGTCGTCGGAGAACACGGTTTTGATCTTGGTGCTTCCCGCTTCCCAGCTGTCCCAGTCGTTGGAAAAGGTCGTGCGAAACGTTTGTCCGTCAAATTCCCAGCGTGAAAGGTCCTTGGAGAAGGTGGTACGCAGAGTTTGCCCTGAAACACTCAGTGAAAAGACAATGAAGGAGAGAAAGAGGATCGATTTCATAGGCTTAAATTACCACATTTGATTCATTATCAAAACGCTTGTACGAAATGATAACCGCAAGAGTAGCCAATCCTACCATAACCCCAAAGCTCAGAGCAAGTAATCCGATGTCCAGCGTTCCGGCGATCAGCTCTTTGGTCGCAAGCACAACATTCACAACCGGAATACAGGCAGTAATGGCATTCAGTTCGATGCCGGGAAAGAAACCAACCATGGCGGGTAAAACCATCACAATGTTCATTGGGGTAATAATACTCTGTGCTTCCTTGAATGTTTTCGCATGCACCGCTATTGGGATCATCACTCCGGCAAAGAAGATGGTCAAAGGAATAAGTAAGGCATAGATCATCACAATGAACTGAGGAGATAGGATCCCGTGAATGATATCAAGGATCTCCTGATTCCCGATTGTGTTGAACATCTCAAGGGAAATGAACAGGCCTAGTAACGAGAAGGTTGCTGCAGTTAACCCAGAGAGAACCACAACACCCATCTTTCCGGTAAGGATCTGCCAGCGGGCAACAGGGGTGGTCAAAAGTGTTTCAATGGTTCCGCGTTCTTTCTCACCCGTAAACAGGTCGATTGCTGGGTACATGCACCCGATGAAACCAAAAGCAATAAAGATGTACGGAAGAAATCCTCCGGCCAGCTTACCGATCATTTCTTTACTCGAAGCAATGTTCTCATAGTTGATGTTGAATGGCTGCACGGTCTCTCGTTCTATTCCCAGCTCTTTGAAGCGCGAATCTTTCACCTTTTCATCGATGGTCATGAGATACATTTCAGCACGTTCTCTTCGCCCTACATCTGTCCCGTTGAAGTATACGTCGATCGTCGCCGGTTTCATGGATTTCAGCTCCGCCGCGAATTGAGCACCGGTACTCATTCCCAGATCAATAGAATCGGTACGCAAAGCAGTGAGCAAGGAGGCGGTGTCTTTGAACTCGATGAGCTGTTTCTTGCCCAATGCTTCAGGAATATCCTTTAGCTCGTTCCAGATGTAATTCTGTTCGCCGCCGATCACACCGATCTTCAATTCTTTGGTTGCTGCTTCTTCCTGATAACTCGAAGAGATCCCAACGAAAACATTCATGATCACAGGGAACACCAGTATAGGGATCACCAGCATCATCAGTAAGGTTCTTCGGTCTCTCAGTGTGTCTAAAAGCTCTTTTTTGAATATGGTAAAGATCATAATGCCTGGTTTTGAGATTCGTGAACTATTCGGATGAATTCAGCAGTAAGATTGGGCGCCTGCATAGAATTCCGGAAACTTTCCATGGTGCCCGAGAAGAGCAATTTTCCTTTGTGAATGATCGCCATATCATCACACAACAGGTCCACTTCACTCATGATGTGCGAGGAGAAAATGACGGTCTTGCCTTTATCTTTACAGTCTTTGATCAGCTTGATGATGTTTTCCGCGGTGATCACATCCAGTCCACTGGTAGGTTCATCAAAGACCACCACTTCAGGATCATGGATCATGGTGCGCGAAATGGATACCTTTTGCTTCATTCCGGTACTCAGCTTTCCGATCTGCTTGTTCTGAAATTCATGCATGTCCAGCAAGTTGTACAACGCTTCTTTGCGTTCATTCAGAACGGAAGTCTCCACGCCATACAGCTTTCCAAAATAAGTGATCAGCTCATTGGGTGTCAATCGTGCATACAAACCTGTTGAACCTGTCAGAAATCCGATCTTCTTTCGAGCCTCCTGTGGATTTTTCACTGCATCAATTCCTGCAATGGTAATGCTCCCTTCAGATGGTTTGAAGATGGTCGACAGCATACGCATGGTAGTCGTCTTGCCGGCTCCATTGGGGCCAAGCAAAGAAAACACTCTTCCCGGTGTGCATTCAAATGAGATATGATCGACCGCAGTTGCGATCTTTTCTTTTGTGTTGTACTCTTTCTGCTGTTTGCGGCTGAGCTCAAAACGTTTGGTTAGTCCTTCAACGTAGATCATGGATTCAATTTGAAAATAAAGGTAAAAGAAACTTACGGCTGAAGTCGACTTTTTTTCATAGAGAGCAGGATGATTTTATGAAGGGAAGGGGGAATGGACGAGCGGTTCTAGGCTGAGGTCTGCTTCCTTGCATAATGAACATTCAGGATCAGAAACCATAGCATCATACAGATCAAAGTGATCTTTTGGATCAACGGAAGGGTTTCAATATGAAAGAACGTAAAGTAGCTCAAGGCGTTATACATAAGAAGGATGAGTGAAATGACTCCAAAGAAAAATAAGTACAGTTTTTTTTCTTTCCATAGACTTACAAGAAGAGTAGCAATAGAGAATGACCCAATGATGCCGGAGATCGATAAGACCGTATCATGCCAGACGGTGAACATAAGTAAGATGAATACCATGGATAGTACACCGGATAATCGAATGATCTTTTGTAAGGTCCTGCTGAGTTGAAATGAACTGGATTGATGATAGAAAAAGAACCCAACTCCTGTACCTAGCGCAACCCAGGAGACAATAGATATTGTCCTTCCGGGATTCGGCGATCCGTTTAAAGCGGTAGTTCCCATTAAATTACAGATGTAATTGTTCACCATGTCATACCCTTCATTCAACGGGTAACGATAAGATCCTCCTGGGTACAAACTTGCCCCGTAAAAGAACAAAATGACAAACAACAGAAAACAGACAGGGGTAAGGAAATTCAGTAGGCGGTGATATGGTTTGTTCCTTACTCGCAAATTCGTCCTTTGTGCTTTTGGGTGTTGAAATCGATCTCCAGTTGTTTCATTTCCTCTAGCAATTCAGCAGATGGAGGAGTGTTCTGAAGTTCAGAAAGATCCGGCTGACCCGCATCCACCCAAGCTGTATACCAGATGGATCCAATGGCAATGATCGCTGCCCGCATCCTTCGTTCAACCATCCCGTTCAATCGGTCGTGATAGGCCTGTGAGAATTCATAACTGTATACTGAAATAGTAGTATTGCCGCGCTGCTCAAAGCTGTATTTTTTGTCTGTACCCATTTCGGCGGTGAGCTCCTTTTCAATTCTGAGAACTGAATCCAGCGCACTGTGCGATTGACGTACCGCTTCCCATGTAAAGTCAAGAACATTTTTGATGTATTCTCCTTTGCCTACAAAATAATCGTAGTCCTGCGCATTGATCTCAACCAGTCTGCTTTCCCAGAGTCCATGGATCCCTTTTTGACCCGTCATTTGTCCATTGTAGTTTTCCGTTGTATGCAAAGGAACATGCGCGTCTCCAATGTAATGACCGATATCTGCAGAATACTTCAGAATGAGATCTACATTCTTCGATTCAAAGGCCTTCTGAAGCTTATACTTCATCACCTGAATATGCCATGGAACGATTCCATAGGCTTGCAAAGTATCTTCGGTGTATTTGTCGATCGCATCCTTCCATTTTCTCGGCATGATCTCAAAAGGATCCTCTCCAGGTTTGTAGTAATGATCAAGATCGATGTAATGACATTGTGCCTCTCCTTCAACGGCATATCGTCGCTTATCGGGATCCACAGCGTGTTCGGTCAGGTATTCGATGTGGTCCTTGTAGAACCCGAACATTTCAGGAGGAAGTGTAAAGACGGCAATTCGGTTAATGCGTTTATGACCGTAGAATCCCCATTTTTTCTGAGAATTCTGCTGATGAGTTCCTACTGCAAAGAGCAGAGGAGTCACCAAAGCGATCAGCCATTTATAATTTAACCAGTTTACCATTGCGAAGAATCGGTATGACATCCGTCTGATCAGGTGTCAGACAGTATTTAATATCTTCGTTTAAGTTAAGATTTTTTAATCTACGTCGGTGAGAACTGGACTTTAAATATCCAAGATAATTGTCTTTTGCAGATAGATAAAGGTATTTCGCAGCGATCGAAGAATCTTCATCCGAAGTGAATTGCCCCGTAGAAAGAAGATAATCCGCAATAGCTCCTGCACAGATCGTATCTTCCAAATTAAATTTGTCCTGCCATCCCGAGCAAAGACACAAGATGTTCTTGTCTTGTTTAGAAAGCCAGTGTGACAAGGCTGTGACATTGAGTAATGATCCAACTACCACAACCTCAGCATCCTTAGCCACATCCAGTGACTTTGTTCCGTTGGTCGTACTCAGAACGATTTCCTTACCCTTGAATTCTTCTCGCATGTAGGAATAAGGTGAATTTCCAAAATCAAATCCTTCCACGATCTGACCTTTTCGTTCTGCACCGGCAAGATATCCTCTCTCTTTATAGTCTCTGGCTTCCTCAACTGTAGGAACAGGAATGATGGCTGCAACACCATTGTCGAAAGCTGCACAGATAGCAGAAGTCGCTCTGAGAACGTCAATTACTACAACGATTTCGTATTCTCCTTTAAAATAGGCGTATTCACCTGGAGTGAAACAGACCTCTATGTGCTTTCTAGTATCATTCATATCGCGAAAGTAGTATTTATTGACGTAAATATTTCCGTTCAGACCAGAAAGTCCCGAAAGGAATGAGTGAGGAGACCCACAGCACCAAAAGCGTGCTCAACGGCCATTTTTTCTGCTGTTGGATCCACAAAGCACCCAGGCAAAAAGCGATAAACAAAATACCATGGATCATCCCGACAGCATAATTCGGTTCAGGGATCTTGTAGACGTACTTGATCGGCATCGTCAAGCCGAATGAAATGTAGGATATACCTTCTGCAATTGCTAAATAGCGGAGTGTTTTCATCGATTTATTCCCAGATTGATGGTGGAATGGTGGTTGAAATTTCTTCGATCAGGAAAGACATTTCCAGTTCGCCTTTCACACTGACCTTAACATATTGAACAGGAAATGAATTGGTCTTTTCTTTCATCATCCAGCTAAAGAGTTCGTCGTTTTCAAACATTGATCTGAATCGGCCAAGATCGATAGGTTGATCATCGATCAGATAGGTCATATATTCATTCGTCGTGGTTCTTGCCAGATACTTTGGGCATTCTCCTGCAGGACCAAAAAAAGATGTGCCTCCTGTAGGAATGAATTGAAGATCTGTAGATTTCTTTATACGTTGAACTTGAGTGATATCATACGTTGAACGATCTTCATTCTGGTAAGAAATGACATGGATTGTTTCTTCACCGGCTTTAAGTATGATACGCGTATCGATGTCCACCGAATCGGCATTAGGATAAACGAGTTGAAAGCACAAATTATCGTTTTCGAAATACCAGTTGCTGGTAAACTCTTGTCCATTGATCCACATCTTCCCAAGATAGGAAACTTGTGCCTCAGCTTTCAATTGAAGCAACATCAAGGGGATCAGAAGAATTAGTCGATTAATCATTTACAACTCCTTTTAAACTGTTCAATTGATAGTTCCCGTTCTGGATCCCATTCAGGATCTGATTGTTCTTTTTGATCGCATTCCCTGGTTGTCCTCCATCAGGGAAATTGGTGATCGGTGGAATAGGGATGTTAATCGTCCCAATGATTGGAATCGATGCGCTGGCATTGATGAACAATATACCAGAGGTACCAGCTTGGCCATAATTTCCTCCGTCTCCACCTTGGGCATCCGGGTCGATTGTGATCGTAACAGGACCAATTGGGATATTGATCGGTAGATCAACTTGCCCTCCTTGACCCGGTATTGCGCTTAACCCTCCGGTTGCTGTCTGACCGTTATCCCATAATCCTATGATCGTTCCTCCGGTACCTCCTCCGGCACCGTTCTGACAACCTCCACCTCCTCCAGCACCCACACCAAGAGTCCATGTACCAATGATCGGAATACTGATCGATTGCGTTAATCCGACAGAAGCACCACCACCGCCGCCTCCAAAGATGTATCCGTAGTTCAGAATGGTTGTTTTACAGGTCATGTTCAGAGCGATTCCGCCGTCTTCACCCGCTTCTCCAAAGGTGGAAAGATTTCCTCCTGTTCCGCCATCACCACCTTCACCCAAAAACATTCCGTAGTTTCTGATCCCAACATGACTCAAAGGGTCAAGTGCCCCGGAAGTATAGGATGGATTGGCAGGTGTCGTACTGCTGAATTCTCCGGCATACGTTACATCAAGTACAACGCAGATGGGGGTGCCTACTCCAGGCAAGCTGTTAAACGATTGCAAATTGTATTGCGATACGGCATTACTTACAGTCACTTCATAGCAACTGTCGATGGTTAAATAAAAGACCTCGATCTGGATCGAATTTCCACACACCGCCTGAATGGCAATGGGATACATACCTGGTTCATCAAAGATCGATGTACTCACCACAAGATAGGTGCTTCCGTCTCCTACAATTGTATCCTGCGCAAAATAGGTAGTGGTAAACTGAGGTAAATTATTCAACGTAAAAAAGGAGATCGTTTGATCAGGGCTGCTAGTTTGATCTACGTCGATCTGAATGGCGATCGTATCAGAGAACACGCGATCGATCACTCCTGAAGTGATCGGCAAAGAAAGATCGAATAAACATTCATCACAGGATTCAATGTAAGTTGGGAGCCAGCAATTTCCATTGAAGTATTCAATGATACTATCCGACGTATTGAAGATCACAAGCCCATTGGCCGGATTGCTGATCGCATCTCGTTGCGATGAACTAAGTCGTGTTAACCTCAAGCCCTTGTCTGTTGCCGTGAGTTCCAGCAATGCGCTCGGATCGATCGCACTGGTGTTGATACCAACCTTACCGTTGCTGTCAATGCGCAGTCGTTCAGTTGTATTCGTTTTTAATAGCAGGTCTGTGGCATCCGTGGTTCCCAGAAAATTGATCGTTGGATCGGTACTCTGATTTCCAGTAAGACTCCAGCCAACCGGACCTATGGTTAGATCAGTGCTGTCTTCAAAAATAAAGGTGATGGTTCCGTCGCCATTGTCAATAACGTCAAGAACGCCATTACTGGATTTATCAGCATACAAAGCATAGGGGACACTCCAGAATTGAGAATTAGATACCGGCTTGAAATCATTGCCGCCATTCCGGTCGATCTCTACTTCAAGAAAATGAAGCCCTGTGCCCCAGTCGATCTCAGGAAAAGATGAAACGCTCAATTGTGTTCCCTGACCAATGATCAAGGTAAATAAACCATAAGGATCGGTTGTCGTGTAATGATCTTCATGATATGCCGCTGTACCTGAAGCAGCATCTTTTCGAATGGTAAATCGAACGTGAATATCCTGATTGGCAAGTACGAGATTCTCTGCATCGATCCCCGGCATCTGACTTCCTTCGACATCGTACACAACAGCCTGATAAGTGATTCCCTGAGGTGGAGCTTGTCCAAACAGTCCACTGCTGAACGCGACCAGAGTGAGTAGGAGGATATATGTACCGATCGATCTCATCTTAAAACATTCTTAAACTGACAAATGCTTGAGCCATATGTCCCATATTATTCGTTTTCTGACCTATTTCCTGGTCTCTGTCCTCAATTTGCAGAAGGCCGTAATCAAAACGGTATTCCAGCCCTAAATAGATCTTGGGAATGGGGTTGTAGCGAACCCGTACAACTGGACCAACCCTCAGGTTAAATGGCTTCAAACTTCCTTCTTCTTTGAGATTATAGGTAATACTGTTTACTTGTTGATAGGCGTTCAGTAAATAATCAAATCCAACATTCAACCCTGTTTCGATGCGATACTTAAAGAATTGGTTCTTTTCGATTACTGAGAAAAGGTAGGCTCCACCGAGTCCAATGTAATTGAGTTTCCAGGAAACCATATTTCCTCCATAGTCAGCCTGACTTCCGGCTTGATAGGCGATGAGCTCACCCCTCATGGAATAGCGTTCATTCCAGGAGAAATACTGACTAACGCCGTAATTGTATCCATCTCGGTAGCGGTATTGAATTCCTTCATTCTGATTGTCTGCTCTGAACTGGAACCGATAAAAACTCTTGCCACCAAAGAAGGCGAATTCCGAGCTTTTAAAGTTCTGGCTATTCGCATAAAATGCCGAGCAAAAAAGGATCGATATGATGATCAGATTTCTCAATGAATCTTTGAATAAGCAAGAGTTATCGAATAACTCCCGTTCGAAATAATGAAAAAATACATGCCCGAATTCACGTTCTGCAGATCAATGTGTTGACTTGTTGTGTATTGATTCTGATGGATGATCTTTCCATTCAGATCGGAAAGTATGATCGAATATGATTTTTCCGGTCCTTCCGAAGTTGAAAAGGAAACAAGACCATTTCCCGGATTGGGATAGATCAATGCTTCAAAGGAATCGTCAATTCGAACAGCAGAAGCCGACGAGTGATGAAAACCTTGTTGAATAACCGTTCCGTTGGATTGGATCGATCTGCTGATGACAGGTTCACCAATGGATTGTTGTACAAAAATGTACGATGAAGAGGCCGAATTTCCGGATGCTGAAACCAATGAGCGGGTCAGGCGCTGAGCAGAAACTGACGGGCTGAGCAGAAGAAGCAATACAAGTATTCGTAGCATGCAATAAAAATAAGATTTTCTCTTAACCTTTCGCTTCCTTTCGTCGATTTTCAAGCGCAAAAAGTTCATCACGCAATCTGGCTGCTTCGATGAAGTCGAGTTCCTTGGCAGCCTTTTCCATTTCTTTTCTGGTGAAAAGAATGGCTTTGTCCAGCTGTTCAGGATTCATGTATTGTACCACAGGATCAGATGCCAGTGGAATCTCCTCTTGGTATTCATACTTAAGAGTTCGGGAAGCCTGATCGCCATCGGCAACTTTTGTTGATTCAAGGATCTTCTCCTTGCTCTTGTTCAGAGGGGTAGGAGTGATGCCGTGTTCCCTGTTGTATGCGATCTGAAGACTTCTTCGTCTTGACGTTTCAGAGATGGTCTTTCTCATCGAATCCGTCATCTTATCGGCATACATGATCACGGTTCCATTCACATTACGGGCGGCTCTACCAACTGTTTGTACAAGAGACCGTTCGTTTCTCAGGAACCCTTCTTTGTCTGCATCAAGAATCGCAACCAGAGATACCTCCGGTAGATCTAGTCCTTCTCTCAATAGGTTGACTCCGATTAGCACATCAAAATCTCCGAGACGCAATTGTCGCAGGATCTCAACCCGTTCGATCGTGTCGATATCACTGTGGATATAGCGGCATTTGATCCCGATACGGTCCAGATATTTCTGTAGCTCTTCAGCCATCCTTTTGGTCAGGGTAGTCACGATCACACGCTCTTCCTTCTCGATCCTCAGATTGATCTCTTCGATCAGATTATCGATCTGATTCAAACTTGGTCGCACTTCAATAATTGGATCCAGTAGACCCGTTGGACGGATCAGCTGTTCAACGATCACTCCCTCAGAACGCTGCATTTCATAATCAGCAGGAGTGGCTGAAACGTAGATTACCTGGTTCAATAAGGTTTCGAATTCTTCAAACTTCAACGGTCGGTTGTCCACAGCTGCTTGCAAGCGGAACCCATAGTCTACCAGATTGACTTTTCTGGATCGGTCTCCTCCGTACATGGCTCTGACCTGCGGAATGGTAACATGACTCTCATCAATGACCATCAGATAATCGTTCGGAAAATAATCCAGTAAGCAGAATGGTCGTTCTCCAGGCTGACGCTGATCAAAATAACGCGAATAGTTCTCAATACCAGAACAATAGCCAAGTTCCCGGATCATTTCAAGGTCATAATTGACCCGTTCCTTCAATCGGTTTGATTCTACGATCTTGCCTTCACGTCTGAAATTTTCAACCTGAATTTCCATGTCTGCTCCAATTTGCTCAACCGCTTTTCGTGTTGTTTCAGGACTGGAAACAAAGATGTTTGCAGGATAGACATTGATCTCATCCAGCAATTCCAGACGAACATTGGTCTCCGGATCGATCGCACTGATCGTTTCGATCTCATCTCCCCAGAATTCAATACGTAATGCGTGATCGGCATAAGCCAGGAAAATATCCACGGTATCTCCTTTAACTCGGAACATTCCTCGCTTGAATTCTATGTTGGCCCTGGAATAGAGATTTTCTACCAATCGATACAGGAATTTATTCCGAGAGATCAACTGTCCTTTTTTAAGATGAATGATGCTATTGGCAAACTCATTCGGGTTTCCGATACCATAGATACAAGAAACGGAAGCCACAACGATCACATCTCTTCTTCCACTCAATAGAGAAGAGGTAGCACTTAATCTAAGCTTTTCGATCTCATCGTTGATCTGAAGATCCTTCTCGATGAATGTGTCGGTGACAGGAAGGTATGCTTCAGGTTGATAGTAATCATAATAAGAAACAAAATATTCCACCGCATTATTCGGAAAGAACTGCTTGAATTCACCATATAACTGAGCCGCAAGCGTCTTATTGTGGGAAAGGACAAGAGTCGGCCGGTTGATCTCACTGATCACATTGGCCACAGTAAAGGTCTTTCCACTTCCTGTTACTCCAAGCAGGGTTTGATGATCAATACCCTCATTCATGCCGTCTACCAATTGTGAGATTGCTTGAGGTTGATCGCCTGTTGGCTTGAATTCAGAAATGAGTTGAAATTCCATGATGCTCTGTCTTTCAAAAGTAATTAGAAATCATGAAGACAAGAGTGAAATACCCAAAAGAACAGGTATCTTTGTAAGGCTAAAAAACATCGAAATGCTGATCTGGGTACTTTTCCTTACAATGATCTTTACGCTTCTTGCGTTAGACCTTGGGGTTTTCCATAAAAGTTCAAAGGAGATCTCAATGAAAGAATCATTGAGCTGGACAGTTGTTTGGGTGTTTTTGTCCTTGTGCTTTGGGGGTGTGATCTACTGGATCTATGACCAGAATTACATGAATATCAACTCCAGAGGGCTCGAACCGGCTCAGGCCATGATCGATTTTTACACCGGTTACGTCATTGAAGAATCTTTAAGTCTGGACAACATCTTTGTAATGGCCATGATCTTCAAGTATTTCAGGATCGAGATGAAATTCCAGCACAAGATCCTTTTCTGGGGTATTCTGGGAGCTGTTTTCTTCCGAATGGTGATGATCGTGCTGGGAACAGCATTTGTGGAGCACTTTGAATGGGCGACATACATTTTTGGAGGGATTCTGGTGTTCTCTGCCTTTAAAATGATTCGTGGAAGTGAAGAAGATGAAGATTTTAAGAAAAGTGCCGGAGTCAGGTACTTGTCAAAGATCTATCCGATCAACTGGGAAATTAAAACCGGGAAGTACCTGGTACAAGAGAATGGGAAATGGGTGGCAACAAGCTTATTTGCCGCATTGGTGGTGATCGAATTTTCAGACATTCTGTTTGCTGTAGATTCCATTCCGGCGATCTTCTCGATTACAACGGATCCTTTCCTGGTCTTTACATCGAATATATTTGCCATACTCGGTTTGAGAAGCCTTTATTTTTTCCTTGCTAATATGCTCGATCGCTTCGAATACATGAAATATTCATTGGTGTTTGTATTGATGTTTGTTGGAGTCAAAATGCTCATCGTTCATTTCGTTGAGATCCCGGCATTGTTGTCGCTGGTCATTATCCTGTTTGTACTGATCCTTGGGGTCGTATACTCCCTATTGAATAAGAAAAAGGCGTGAGAAAGATCATCCATATTGATATGGATGCCTTCTTTGCTTCTGTTGAACAACTGGATGATCCTTCACTCAGAGGGAAGCCCGTTGCAGTAGGAGGAAGCAAGGAAAGAGGAGTGATTGCAGCCGCAAGTTATGAAGCTAGGATATTCGGTGTCCGTTCGGCAATGAGCTCATCCCAGGGAGCGAAGCTGTGTAAGGACCTCATTTTTGTCAAACCCAGATTCAAACGTTACAAAGAAGTTTCCAGACAGATCAGGGAGATATTCTTGCGTTACACAGATTTGATCGAGCCGCTTTCACTGGACGAGGCTTTTCTGGATGTCACCGAAAACAAGATTGGTGTGGCTTCCGCAACCTTCATTGCTCAGGCCATTAGAAATGACATCCAAACCGAATTATCGCTAACGGCGTCAGCAGGCGTTTCATACAATAAGTTTCTGGCAAAGCTCGCATCGGATGTCGACAAACCAAATGGACTCTATGTGATCGAGCCGGAAAAGGCGATCGAATTTCTCGATGCCTTGCCCGTTGAGCGCTTTTTTGGAGTAGGGAAGGTGATGGCATCACGGATGCACGAATTGCAGATCTTTAAAGGAAAACACCTGCGCGGGCTGTCAATGGATGAACTGAAGCAATATTTTGGTCCATCAGCCGATTACCTGTTCAGCATATCCAGAGGGATTGATAACAGGTCTGTGAATCCTGAACGAGAAAGAAAAAGTATTGCAGTCGAAAACACTTTTTCGACAGATATCTTTGATAAGGCGAATTTCCAGTTGGAAGCAGATCACATCTTCGAACAGTTGTGGACAAGATTTCAGGGAACTGGACTTTTACCCAAGACGCTTTCCATTAAAGTGAAATACGCCGATTTTGCGCAAGTCACTCGATCAAGAACAGAAGAAACAGGAATTCGCAGTAAAGAAACAGCATCGGAAATCAAGAATGAGTTGATCTTACAGTTGATCGAAATGGAAAAGCCGATCAGATTGATCGGCTTCCAGTTCAGTAATTTTATTGATGGTGAATTTCAACAACTACACCTCGAATTATAGTTTATTCTTCGCTTTCGACATTGTTCAATTGTTCCTCAAGTTTAGACTGTTCTCTTATACGTTTGTCAATGATCTCTGAATAACGCAGCGTTTCTTTTTTCCCTTTTTCAATGTATCCTTTACTCAGCCATTGCTGAGCTTCATTCAGTTTACCGAGTACTTCACAAGCAAGGCCGGCATTGTGAGCAGCTTTCGCTCTATCCTTCGCTTTTCTCGAGTTCTCATAAACGTTCGTCCAGGTAATTAGCGCTCCTTCCCAATCCTTGGAGAGAGCCTGACGTTCTCCCTTTTCCAGTTCTTTTTTTCCTCTTAACATGATACGGTTTTCCCAGTAGTACAGAGGCACGATATTCATGGCAAACTCATATCCAGTTTCATAGCTCACTTCGATCAATGCTCGATTTCGCTTGATCATTTTACCTATGGCTTCAGCAGCAGATACTGAATTTTGTCGCCATCTCTTTTTGTAGTCGAAACGGTCTTCGTAAGCGATCGTTTTGGTTTTTGAATAGTACACTCTGAAACCTGCGTTCGCGGTCGCTGTTCCTGTAATAGAAACGCCTCCCTGTCCACCTCTGGCAACACTTTGCGCCACTTGAGTCGCAGCTCCTACAGGATTGGTAACACTAAAGTCAGTATCAAAATACTCAAGTACTAAGAGTCCGTCAACATTGTACAAAGTGCATATGCTGTCAACTACGTCCCATCCAAGTGGAGCACCAAAACTTAAACTCGCAGGATCAGCCGCGAACATTGTTGAGTCACAGCGAAATACCTGAAATCTGTTTGACGTATTCAATGTTTCAGATAATCCTCTGATGCATTCTTCTGAAAGCTCTTTGTCTCGTGCGGGTGTTTCCCCAGTCAATATTCCTTCCATCGCCGCCTTATTGGTCGGGATCGATCTGTTGAGAATTGCGATCTTCTGAATTTCTTTTGGTACGGTGATCAGTGCAGGTCTCATTACCTGAACTTTCATTTCTCTTTTTGCACAAGCCCCTAGAAATATAGTGAGGGTAATAAATAGTAACAGTCTTTTCATGTTGTGAATTTTGCGTTCAATTATCAAGAATTATACCGCTTTTTAGGATCAAAGATGAACAGCCAATCCCAGGTTGAAATGAATCCCTTTTGTAGTTAATTCATTCGTCCAGTCTGATAGATCCTGTTCTTCACCATTCCACTTATAATAAGTCATCAGGAAATTCTGAGAGCTGCAGCCTAGCCCGAAATTCATACCTATTTTTTCCGTGAAGTACCAGTTGAAGCCGGTTTCAAAACTGGTATGTGATGATTTGAATTTATACTGTGCAGGTACCGAAATAATGAACGTGTAGACTCTGTTTATTGTCAATCGGCTTCCACCGAAATTAGCTCCAACGTACCAAACGAATTTATCCTTATTGACGGGGTATAAGCGCAATGAAAGTCCGTACATGGAAACTTTGTTTCCAGCAGCGGTTGCATTTTCCGGGTCTTCAATATAACTACCTGTTCTAAAGTCAAGTCCAGCAGAAAGGAAATTAAAGATGTTGTATTGTGCATTTAGCCTGAATAACTGTGTTCCGGCCGCACTGGTGTCGGGTGTAGTAGGCGAATTATTCTGATATTGAGAGGTATAGATCGTACCGTGTATTCCCGCGTCATATCCAACACTGAAAGAGATAACTCCCTTGTCTTGAGCCTGCCCAAAAGCAACAGAACTCAATGCAATAAAACTTAAGCTGCGCAGTAGATTTTTCATAGATCGGTTATTTGAAGACCAATTTACTATTTATCTCTTTGACCCGAACATTTTTCGAAAATGATTCAGTCGTTTCATCGGATGATTTCTGATAAAAAGGTCGTACATCGATGGAAGGAAACGTTTCAGGTATACACCAAAGACTTCCATGCCGCCAACAATGATGTTGTTTTTCTTTCGGGCAAGACCACTAATGATCCTTTCTGCGCACTCTTCGGCAGACATTCCCATCTGATGAGATTTTTCTACCTGACCAAACGGTGTTCCGTCAGACTTCAATTCCTTGACGGTGATCTGGGTGTTAATGAAACCAGGCATGACCATCACGATTTCCAGATTGTATTTATGCACCTCCGCTCGAAGGGATTCAAAGTAACCATGGAGTGCATGTTTCGATGCAGCGTACGATGATCTTCCGGGTACACCTACGACCCCTGCAATACTTGAAACGACGGCGATCTTTCCGCTCTTTCGTTCGAAGAGGTAGGGTAGCATCCGCTTGGTCAGACTCACAGTTCCAAAGAAATTGGTCTCCATGATCGATCGTTCGATTTCGTCCGAATTATTGATCACCAGTCCTTTCTGAGCGATACCAGAATTCAGTATGATGAGATCAGGTACTCCGATCGCTAGAACTTCTGAAATGGCATTATCAATACTTGCTTTGTCTGTAAGGTCGAGTGCTACATAGTGAGCATTTTCAGAATTGCAGCAATCGTCACAGATCTTTTTTAAGAGCTCAGTTCTTCTGCCGGACAAGATCACACGTGCATTTTGTTGGTTCAAAAGGCAGGCAAGCTCTTTTCCGATCCCGCTTGAAGCTCCAGCTATCCATACAAGTTGTCCACCGAAATCTCTTTTTCTGCACATGAAGACAAAGCTAACAAGTTATACATTGGTTAAAAATGACTTTGGTTAGGTTTGGACGCATTCGAATAGTAAAGTTATCTTTGCGTCAAATTTTAATACATCCCTGATGAAGGTTTACAACAATATTCTCGAAACGATCGGTAATACACCTCTGGTTCGATTAAACAAATTGACAAAAGATGTTAGTGCAACAGTACTTGCCAAAGTCGAAACCACAAATCCCGGAAACTCTGTGAAAGACAGAATGGCGGTAAAGATGATCGAGGATGCAGAGAAGGCAGGATGGTTGAAACCAGGTGGTACTATCATTGAAGGTACCTCAGGGAATACCGGGATGGGACTGGCACTGGGTGCGATCATCAAAGGATATAAGTTGATCTGTGTATTGAATGACAAGCAGTCCAAAGAAAAGATGGACATCCTTCGTGCAGTTGGGGCTGAAGTTGTCGTTTGTCCTACGGCAGTAGAACCTGAGGATCCACGTTCATATTATTCAGTATCGAGACGAATGGCGACTGAAATCCCAAATAGCTGGTATGTGAACCAATACGACAACCTTTCGAACAGACAGGCGCATTATGAGCAGACTGGACCGGAGATCTGGGAGCAGACTGATGGTAAGATTACGCATTTCGTTGTAGGAGTTGGAACTGGTGGTACGATCTCAGGTGTTGGGAAGTACTTGAAGGAAAAGAATCCAAACATCAAGATCTGGGGTATCGATACTTATGGGTCTGTTTTCAAGAAATACAAGGAGACAGGGATCTTTGATGAAAACGAGATCTATCCATACATTACGGAAGGAATTGGTGAAGATATTCTTCCGAAGAACGTTGATTTTGATGTGATCGATCATTTTGAAAAGGTTACGGATAAAGACGCGGCAGTTTATACAAGAAAACTGGCAAGAGAGGAAGGGATCTTTGTAGGAAACAGTGCAGGTGCAGCGATCAAAGGTCTTCTTCAGATGAAGGATGAATTAAAGGAGGATGATGTTGTTGTAGTATTGTTCCATGACCATGGAAGCCGTTACGTAGGAAAGATCTTTAATGATGATTGGATGCGCGAAAGAGGTTTCTTGGAAGAAGAATACAAGACTGCTTCGGATCTTGTAGCAAAGCACAAAGATGAGCCATTGGTGACACTTTACGCAGAGGAACTTGTTTCTCATGCTGTTGCCAAGATGAGAAAATATTCGATCTCTCAGATCCCAGTATTGAAAGATGGGAAATTTGTTGGTTCAGTGGATGATACACAAATGTACCAGATCCTGATCGACCAACCTGAACTGAAAGATGCTCCGATCTCTTCGATTATGAAGGATGCATTCCCAATGGTAAAGGAAGGAACGCACATCGATGAGATTTGCAAATTGATCAATAAGAACACGCCAGCAGTTTTGGTTGAGCTGAACAACGGAAAGCATCACATAGTCACGCGTTACGATATTATTTCTGCAATGTCCTGATATGGATTTTGTCGATCAGCTGAATAGGACAATACATCTGGAAAAAACTCCTGAGCGGATTATTTCTTTAGTTCCCTCTCAGACGGAATTACTCTATGATCTTGGTCTCGAATCATCGGTGGTCGGCATTACCAAATTCTGTATTCATCCCGATGAATGGTTTAGGAATAAAACCAGAGTGGGTGGAACGAAGCAAGTCGATATTAAAAATGTAAGGTCGCTGAAGCCGGATCTTATTATTGCGAACAAAGAAGAGAATACCAAAGAAGATATAGCTCAATTGGAGTTGATCTGTCCGGTGTGGATCAGTGATGTGAATGCCATTGAGGATGCTTACGGTATGATCCTTTCAATTGGACAAATGACCAATAAGGAAGAGAAGACGGAGCAATTAGTTTCGCAGCTTAGGATTGCTTTTTCATCTGTAGGAGAGTTGTTTCAGCAAAAACGATTTTTGTACCTGATCTGGAAAGATCCTTATTACCTCGCTGGGAAAAACACTTTCATTGATGCAATGCTGACTGCTGTTGGTTTTGTTAATGCTGAAAGCAGAGAACGATATCCGGAGTTTGAAGGACCAAATCCCAATGCTGATTTGATCCTTCTCAGCACAGAGCCTTATCCGTTTAAGGATGAGCAGGGAGAGCCCGGCTACTGGCGTGATGTAGGAACCCTTGAATCCTATTGGAAGGCCAGTATGGAACTCTGTTCCATTTCACCACA
>CALCCB010000023.1 GCA_937899625.1 uncultured Bacteroidota bacterium | reverse complement strand
TGCTTTACAGTTTGTAGCTGTTCCAAATCCACAGGTTCCTACACTAGGCGCAAACAACATCTATGTATCTGCGGGTTCTGCTTATGTTGCTCCACCTGCTGCTCTTGGTGCTAACAACCGTTACATCGCGGGTGGTGATGGACTTACATCTTTTGTATCAGGTGGTTCTTACCTTACACAAACAGCTGTGGCTTCTAACTCAGCTCCTAATGCCTACTATTTTGTTATTGATTACAGAATTGTTCCAGGTCTTCCTGCAGTATTCCCATTTGCAAATGACGGAACTGCGTCTGAAGATCTTGTATCTGTCGGTGTTGCGGGTGATTATGCTCAGCCGGGTGTTTACACGATGAACGTGAAGTACTTGATGATCGAGAACCAGTAATCTGAAGGTCATAACATAGCTGTTACTTCTACAAGCTTGAAAATTCAAGTAAATTGAAGTTCAATTGAGATCAAAAATATAGTGGTGGCCTTTCGGGGTCACCACTTATTTAACAAAATGAAATGGTTATTTACAATGCTTTAGGCTTTCTTTGAATGATCCAGCGTCTCTTTTATATTGTCTTTCTTTTGCTGTTGAGTTCCAACACAGCTCTAGGGCAATTGCCGGCTGGGTGTTCTGTAGGCAGCTCCTTTCGCTGTGATGGATGGCCACTGAGTAAGCTGGATCTGGATCAGCAGGCCGGAGGAAGCATGCTGGAATTTGTATTCGACGACCTGAGTGATTACAACTCAGGCATGACCTATTACGGAACTACAATACTTCGTGTCACGGCAAGTGATACAGCTGCTGATGGAGATTGTGCCTGGAAATTGCGTATGATCGTCAATAACGGTGGTGCACCGACCCCAACAGGCGAATGGTTACAAACCTCATCCTATGGAACTTCAGGGTCACAACCCACGATTGCACTGATGGAAGTTCGGGTGACCAATGCATGTGCCACCTCACCCGTTAATGGTGCATGGCAAACCTTCTCCTTGCCGGAAAATGGAGGTGAAATTATCCTGATCGATGACGGGAATTTTGTGAATGCTGCCGGAACAGGAGGCGCTTGTGGGGGAGGGCAAACAAATTCTGCAGGATCCTATCTCACCAGCTTTGGTGAATTTGCATTTGTGATCGATTACCGGATCCGTCCTTTTTTTAACTATACCCCCGGAAAATACGAGCTGAACATTAAATTCTGTATTTCGGAAGATCTATGATGTTACATCGTTCCATAGTATTCATGCTGAAAAGCCCACTCCTGAGCATGCTTGGGTTGTTGCTTTTCTGCCTGTTGCTATCGAATAGTTTAAACGCTCAAAAACCGAACTACAGTCCGCTGGTCTGCACGGTGCTCAATTACGATTTTATGACCCGGGAAGGGGAGGTGGTTACCAATGTGCTTTCCGTCAAGAACCAGAACGGAATTGCCCGCGAGTTTTACCTCGAAATTGGCTGTCCTTCCGACTGGAAGGTACTTACCTCTTCGAAGCGCGTGTACAATGTAGAACCCGACGATTCCATCTTCATTCCGATCCGTCTGCTACCAAATTTACAGACGATGAAGGGGAGTATTAAATACAATATATCCGTATTTGTTGTTGGAACCGATGGACGCACGCATGCGGTCTGTTCTTTTCAAGTAGGAAAACCTAAGCGGGTGGACTGGAGTATGACGGTTCTTCCCCGCAACCGGATTTACTTTTTGAACGATCAGTATGAGGCATCTCTCGGTATTAATGTTAGC
>CALCCB010000022.1 GCA_937899625.1 uncultured Bacteroidota bacterium | reverse complement strand
CCCCAAAACCCCAAAACCCCAATTATTTCAAATATTTGCAATTAATTTGATTCTGCCAATCAGCATTGTCTGCGGTCGTTTACCAGTTTAACTCTTGAGAATTTTCGTAATAAAACCTCTCTGTCGCCATGACTTTTCAGGTGTCCTCGGACTTGATACAATCTTTTACACGTTTGGCTTGGAAAAATGTTAAATCTGAATTTGATTCCTATTGATTTTGTTCATTTTCTTACGCCAGTAACTTAAGTCTTCATCTGAAAAATTGGCAACTTAGTTTTCAAGTTTTTGCTTTATTTTTTCATCTTTTATGTTTCTCATCACTAAGCTCATTTCTGGATATTCAAAAAGAAGCACAAACGATATATTAATTGTTTTTTCTTGAATAGGTGCACTTTCCAAGGTTAATTTGGCAGATGTTTTGTAGGCTTGAATAAGTCCGCCAACACCTAGTTTAGTGCCTCCAAAGTAGCGTACACTCACCACAAGAGTATTGGTTAATTTAAAGGCTTGTAGTTGCCCATATATAGGCATTCCTGCACTGTTGTTTGGTTCTCCATCATCATTGGCTCTGTATTTTTGATAGCTTTCTCCCAGTTGCCAAGCATAACAAAAATGACGCGCTGTGTGATGCAGCTTTTTTAATTTGTCTATACACGCTTTAATTTCTTGCTCTGTAGTAACTGGAAATGCATAACCATAAAATTTACTTCCACGATCCTTATGCAGTGTTTCACCGCAGGCAGATGCTATAGTGTAATAGGTGTCTTTAATGTTTTCCATTTATAGTGTAGCTAGGCTTACCAGTGCAATGCTAATAACAGCTAAAGTAATGCCTATCCAGTTTTTTATAGAGAGCTGTTCTTTAAAAAAGACAATACCCAATAAAGTTGAGATAATGACAATGCCCACATTGTTTATCGTAAAGATACCAGAGCTGTCAAACAAATCGCTCCTTAGTGCCTTGACTAAAAAGTATATAGAGAAGTAGTTTGGAATTCCAAGAACAATACCGGCTATTATATTTTTAAACTCAAGCACCAGCACCCCTTTTATTTTTTGTGCCACTAAGACCATAATCCCAATAACTCCTGCTGTCAAAAATATGGTTGAAGAAAAAAGTGGAATGAGACCAATTATTTATACCTCACTACACTTTTTTGAGACAAAATTTTCAAGTGCATTTAAAGAACATAAATTCTGGATTGCAGCATACTCACGTAAACCGGAATGCATTGAAGATGCGCGCATTATACATTGGCAATTTTCAGAAGATGGCGTACTACCTGGAATAGACGAACCAGTCGATCTGAATGTATCTAAGATCAGATTTCTATAGCTTGTCGATTACAAAATCGGTTCTTCTGTTTTTGGCTCTGTTTGATTCAGAAGTGTTCGGTAATTTAGGCTGAGTTTCACCATAACCCTTCGCTGACAAACGATCCGATTTTATGCCCTGTGAAATAAGATAATCTTTCACTCCAACAGCACGTTCTTCTGAAAGTACAAGGTTCTTGTTGTCATCTCCTACATCATCCGTATGCCCATGAATGGCAACTTTTATAGTAGGATTTTCTTTCAAGAATCTGGCAAATCCGTCTAGAATGAATTTCGATCTTTTTGACAACTCAGCAGAGTTGGTTGAATACAAGATATCATTAATGGTATAAGCTTCTCCCACCTTCAGCTCTTTCACTTCAAGGTCTTTTCCTTTTATCGTAACCTGTTCCGGTGTGAATTCTTCTTTCGTCACCAACTTTGAGTCAAAAGCATGGCCTTCTTTCTTGACAGTAACCATGACATCCTGCTTCTTATCCAATTTTACGACCGCAGCATACTTTCCATCATCTCCATTTACTTTGATCTCAGTTACTTCCTTTGATCCTTCGTATGCGATCTCGATCTTTGCATCTTTAATTGGTTGTCCCTGCTCATCCTTTAACTCACCTTTCAAGATGGCAACCGCTTTAGGTCTTGCCTCTTCATACAATTCGAAAGAGTAAATATTCCAATCACCACCTACTCTTGAAGAGAAGTAAGCAATTTTACCATCTGTTGAAACGAATAGCCCTAATTCATCCTCTTTAGAGTTAATTGGATATCCGATATTCTTTGGCTTACTCCATTTCCCTCCATCTTCTTCGCGTATGTAGAAAATATCCAGACCTCCAACTCCTTTTCGCTCATCGGTACAAGAAGAAACAAAATAGAGCGTTTCACTGTCCTGATGCAAGAATGGAGATTTGTCTTTTCCTGCAGTATTGATCTCATCGAATGGTCTTGCCTTTCCCCAGCTACCATTAGGCTGACGCAAAGAAACAAAAATGTCATTATCTCTTGTCGTGGGTCTTGCTGCTGTATAATAGAGTGTATTACCATCCGCCGACATTGAAGGTTGTGCCTCCCAACCATCTTGCGTATTGATGTTTGGCCCAAGATTTTTTAAGGGTGTCCACATGAAATCATTCCCTCCAGCTCCAGAGCGTTCATAGGTGGTAGAATACAAGTCACAATTCAAATAGTCACGCCCATACACCACTTCTTTCTTACAGGCACAAATGATCATTTCTTTGTTATCCACGGATAGCGTTGCTGAACCATAATTAGAAAATTCACCCGTATTGAATGGCGGCTTTAAAAACTCCCCATTGGTAAACTGAGACTTAATATCGGGACGCTGAGAAAACGTGAATTTTTCTTGCCAATTCGAAACAAGATCACCAAGAGCTCTATCGTCAACTTTTCGTGTATAGAACATCAACTCATTATCAGGAGAGATCATTGGAAAATACTCATCATTCTTCGAGCTGACATTTCTAACTAAGGAAGGCTCAAAAGGAACTTGATTGGTTAATAGATCCTGTTCTGCCTCCAATTCAGTAAGAACAGAATTCACATCTTTTACTTTTTTATCATAATCAGAAGGATATCGATTTACCTCACTGTGCTTGAATGATTTGAATAACTTGAAATATTTGATCGCTTCTGTTTTGTCCTTTTGCGAATAATTGATCACGCCCAAATAATAATAACAACTGGCATGATAATCCGAACAATACTCGATCGTTTTTAAAAACATTTCTTCCGACTTCTGAAAACTTTTATTTCCCATGGCAGGATTCGGCTGAGTTTCATAATATCTCAAACCTGACTCATAGGCATACATTGCATATTCAAAATATACCGTCGCATTATCAGGCGCCGTCTCGATTGCACTGTTAAAATTATCAATGGCAGTTTTAGCATCTGTTGATTTGGATGCCGCTTCAAGATATTTCAAAGTCTTTTTTCCAGGAGGAAGACATGACTCATCCTCAGCTTGTGCGCTGATTAACATTGAAATTCCAAGAAATAAGAAGAAGTAAATGTATTTCATATGTCATTTACGGTTTGGGATCAAAAATCAAATTCCGTACCTAAAATTGTATATCGATTTTCTTTAATAAAGGTTACATCAAAATCATCAATAAGTTCAATGAAATACATGAGATTTCCTCAATGAAAGCAAAGAGACTTTACTATCGTATTTTAAATCATTATTTTTAGCCGTCAAGGATAAAATTGCTTTTGAAAATTCTGAATCTTTTATGGGACGAAATAAAACGGCCAATAATCAAAAGACTAGTAATAGTTCAGCTAGGGCAGTACAAATGAAGGAAGCCTATACCTCATTTAAATTATCAAAAGTCGATAAATGGCTCAGTTTGATCGTGGCAATTGTGGCTGTCGTTTTGTATGCCAATACCTTTGGACATGAATATGTTCTGGATGACCATGATATTATTCCTGACAACACACATGTTCAAAAAGGCATTGACGCGATACCGACAATTTTTTCAACTACTATAAGAAACGGTGCAGGATTTACTGACGATTATTTATATAGGCCCCTCTCTCAGGCAATGTTCGCCATAGAATGGCAGATCTGGCCAGACAACCCGCACCCATCTCATGTTATCAATGTATTGTTGTTTGCTTTGACTTGTTCAGTTTTATTCATTGCACTTAAACACTGGACGGGAAACTCATATCTTTCTTTTGTTTGCTCTGCTCTTTTTGCTTTACATCCAATACATACTGAGGTTGTTGCAAATATCAAAAGCCGAGATGAGATCCTTGGAATGTTAGGAATCGCATCTACGCTGCTGTTTTATTACCGTTACCTTCTCTCAGGTCAGATAAAACACATTCTTTTCGCAATGATTACTACAGCAATAGCCGTATTCAGTAAAGAATCTTCAATTATCATCCTTTTATTACTTCCGCTATTTATCTACTTTTTCACCGAAAAAGAATCCAATAAAATCAGAACGAACAGATGGAAAGGTCTCATCTTCATTTCTGCCGTGATCTTTATCTTTCTGTTGATTCGAAATAGTATTGTAGGCGGACTTGGGGCTGAAGATGTGGCAGTAGCCGATAATTTTTTATTCGCCACTGACAATATCATGGATAGAAAAGCAACAGCCTTCTATTTGATGGGCTACATGCTGCGAATTCTTTTCGTACCGCATCCATTAGCTATAGATTATGGATACAGTGATTTTAACATCACCTCCTTTTCTGATCCAATTGTTATTGTTAGTGTTCTGATCTATTTAATGATTGGAGGAATAATTATCAAAGGACTAAAAAATCGCTCATTTTACTCATTTGCTGGTCTTTTTTACCTCTTTACCATTGCACTACCCTCCAATTTATTTATTGAAATAGGTACAGCGTTCGGCGAGCGTCTGCTTTATGTTCCTTCAGTTGCTTTTTGTCTTTTGATCGCATACCTCCTAACTCAGTTTGTACAAAAAGAAAAGGAGTTCGATCCAACTAATATCATATCGTTCTTTAAACGATTAGGCGCAGCCGGTATTACCTTATTAGTCGTCGGTGTACTCTACTCTTACAAGACCATATCGAGAAACGAAGAATGGAAGAATGAGCTTGCTCTGTTCAGTGCAGATGTCAAAACAAGACCAAATAGTGCACACATGACCTATTATTATGGAAATCACATCACTAACATAGATTTCTTAAGTGAACAAAGTCCGGCAGATAGCGCAAGATATATCAATGAGGGAATTCAATACTTAAAGAAATCAATAAAAATTCTGGAACTGTTTCCCGTAGCGCATCATCAGTTAGGCTACACCTATTTCAAGATTGCAAAAAGGCATCATTCTCTATCCTTTACTAATGGAAAAAATAAAGATTTTAATCTAAAACAAAGAGACCTCTACCTGGACAGTGCTTATATCTCACTCAAGAGATCTATTTCGATTGCCAGAAAACATATTTATTTCAATACGTACGGAAGTTGGATGTTTGAAGTAGCCGATTTCAAAGGAAAAAAAGCATATCTTGATACATCATTAATCTATATTCAGAAAGCCGTAGATGTGTATCCTCAATACACAGAAGGTTGGAATAATTTGGGAAGTGTCTATGGAAAAATGCAACAATATGACAATGCGATTGCCGCATTCAACAAGGCACTCGAAATTGAACCTGATAATGAAACTTCAAAAAGATATCTCGATTTAACTTATCAGCTGCAAAAAGCCGCAAATGAAGATCATTTTACCAAGGGTGTACAGTTAATTGAACAGAGAGATTTCCAATCTGCTGCCATTGAATTTGAAAAAGCAATTCAAACCAACCCTAACAGTGCAGAATTATGGACGAGACTGGCCTGGTGTTACGCAGAAACCAAAAGATTCCAAGAAGCGATCAGCGCCCTTGAGAAAGCACTTCAAATAGATCCAAATTTTGCGCGTGCATATTTATTTTTAGGTGTAACATATAATCAAATCGGCAAAAAAGAACTTTCTTTAATCAATAGTAAAAAAGCTTGTGAACTTGATCCAAGTTTATGTCAGTAAATCATTAAAAATTTTAAATCAACTATTCAAACGAACCCATTTCTTTAATCTATGAAAGTATACTTCACTCTATTAGCTTCTCTGCTCACTTTGAGCATGAGTTATGCTCAAAAGAAACCGAAAACAGAAGACAAACCAGCCCCATTATTTGATGCATCCACTGTGGGAAGTATCCAGTTCCGCTCTATAGGACCGGCGCTAACCTCAGGAAGAGTTGCAGATATTGTTGTCCATCCCGACAATAATGACAAATGGTATGTCGCTGCGGCATCCGGCGGGATATGGTACACAGAGAATCATGGAACAACCTTCAACCCTATTTTTGATGGTTACGGTTCTTTCTCGATCGCTTGTATTGAGCTGGCTCAATCTAATCCAAATACTGTGTGGGTTGGAACAGGGGAAAACAACAACCAGCGATCTGTAGCCTACGGCGACGGGGTATACAAATCAGTGGATGGAGGAATGAGTTTTACAAATATGGGACTGAAGAACTCAGAGCACATCGGCAATATTATTATTCATCCAACAGATGAAAATACACTTTGGGTTGCAGCATATGGCCCAGTATGGAGCTCCGGTGGTGAACGTGGAGTTTACAAAAGTACAGATGGCGGGAAGACCTGGAAAAGAACATTGTTCGTTAGTGATGAAACAGGTATTTCCGAAATAGCATCGGATCCTAAAGATCCCAATATCCTTTATGCAGCAGCTCATCAAAGAAGAAGACATGAATGGACCTATATTGGTGGTGGACCCGAATCAACGATCTACAAATCAACCGATGGAGGAGAAACATGGAGAGAGATAAACAGCGGACTACCCAAGGGAGATATGGGAAGAATTGGACTTGCCGTGTCGCCTGTAGACAACAACTATGTGTATGCCATTGTAGAGGGAAGAAATGGAAAAGGTGGTTTCTTCAGATCAACCAATAAAGGTGAATCATGGTCGAAAATGTCATCTTATAATACCAGCGGGAATTATTACCAAGAGATTTTCTGTGATCCGGTGGACAAGAACAAGGTTTTTGCTATGGACACTTACATGCACCATACTACGGATGGCGGAAAAACATTTGTTGCGACCGGTGAGAAATATAAGCACGTTGACAATCACGTCATTTGGATCGACCCAAAGAATACTGATCACTGGTTAGTAGGGTGTGATGGTGGAGTATATGAAACATTCACTCATGCAAGGGAATGGCGTTATTACGACAATTTGCCGATCATCCAGTATTACAAAGTAACTACGGATAACGCGTTGCCATTTTACAATATTTATGGAGGTACTCAGGATAACAATTCAATGGGAGGTCCATCAGCAACGATGAACGCTACAGGAATCCTTAACTTTGACTGGTACATTACCAATGGCGGGGATGGATTTGAATCAGCAGTTGATCCGGAAGATGAAAATGTGGTTTACGCCCAGGCTCAATACGGTTGGATCGTAAGATATGACAAGGCGTCAGGAGAAAAAGTACCCATCCAACCTCTACCAGGAAAAGGAGAAGATCCTTACCGTTGGAATTGGGATGCTCCTCTTTTGGTTTCCCCGCACGACCATAAAACGTTATACTTCGCAGCCAATAAAGTGTTTAAAAGCAACAACAGAGGTGACGACTGGGAGGTCATCTCCCCTGACCTATCACAAGGAATTGATCGCAACAAACTAAAAGTGATGGGACAAGTCTGGTCGATGGATGCTGTAATGAAAAATGCATCTACAACGATCTATGGCAACATAGTAGCACTTGATGAGTCACCAGTGCGAAAAGGGCTTCTATATGCCGGAACAGATGACGGTGCAATTCAGGTATCTGAAAATGATGGTAAGACCTGGACAAAATATAATTCGTTCGCAGGAATACCTTCTAATACTCGAGTAAACATGATATGCGCTTCTCAACACGATGAAAATGTTGTTTTTGCGGTCTTTAACAATCATCGATCAGGAGATTTCAAGCCTTACCTCATGAAAAGTTCAGATAAAGGAAAAACCTGGACATCTATTTCTTCAAATCTTCCTGAAAGAGGATCTCTATACTGTATCAGACAAGATTTCGTTAAGAAAGATCTTTTGTTTGTGGGAACTGAATTCGGAGCCTATTTCTCAACTGATGGTGGGGAATCATGGACAAAGCTTGGCGGATTACCAACCATTGCAATTTATGATCTTGAAATTCAAAAAAGAGAAAATGACCTTGTAGCCGCATCCTTTGGTCGTGGATTCTATGTGCTAGATAATTATTCTCCATTAAGAGATCTTACAAAAGAGAATCTCGATAAAAAAGCACATATGTTCCCAATTAAAGATGCAAGATTATACGTGCCTGCTGATCCTCTTGGACTTGACGGAACAGGTTTCCAGGGAACCAATCTTTACGCAGGAAAAAATCCGGAATTTGGAGCTACGTTTACATTCTATTTCAAGGATGAACTAAAATCTCTTAAAGACAAAAGACAAGAGGAAGAAAAGAAACTTGAAAAAGACAAAAAAGATGTCTTCTACCCTTCTTTTGAACACATAAAGAAAGAAGAACAGGAAGAAGAAATGAAGTTCATCTTTATTATTAATTAACAAAGTAGATGTATTTGAATCTTTCTTAAAATATGTTTTAGAAAACTGGGAAAGAGGTGAAATAACTGACATGGATTTGCTTGGCGAATTTGTGGATCTAAAAACTGGCGCAGAGTATTTACCTTCCGCAGATTTATTAGCCACAACCAGTATCTATGATGGCGTTTCGATCGGAAGGTATTTCTTAGGCTCTGACGCCAGGAATTGTCGTTTGCCTTTTTCTGGGCGAGGGTTAAAAGATCAAGCAGAAGGCGCTCTAAAGATTGTTTCCCCTAAAATTATATTAAATTTAAATGTAATTTTTAATAAAATCGTTGAAACACTTTAATAACCGACGGAGAATTGGTTATAAAAATAGTTTATAAATTTAGATTTAGAATATATTCGATATAACGTAATTAGATAACAATTAACTTAAAGCCTCTTTATAAACCCTCAAACAACGTTCTCTGGCAAACGTATGGTCCACAATAGGAGCAGGATAGGTGAGTTCCTGAAAATCGGGTACCCACTGTTTAATATATT
>CALCCB010000021.1 GCA_937899625.1 uncultured Bacteroidota bacterium | reverse complement strand
CATTCTGCACGGTCCACACCATTCTGCCCAAAAGTCAACTACCACTGGTTTGTCTGAATTCATTACAAGTTCCTGGAAGTTCGCGTCTGTGATCTCTAAAGCCATAACTCTGTTTTTTTTTTAATTCTTAGTTTGATAAAATTAATTCAATTCCCTATTCGTCAAATCTTTTGCCAAGCTTTTTTTCATGACAACTTGGCATGCTAACCGTTGTTGACAATCATCTTTTTCATGGTCTTTTGATTCTCTGATTTGAGACCGTAAAAATATTGACCATTTTGAACTGTGGCTGTATCAAAAGTTACAATGTGCCCACCCGGCTCAAAATCACCTTCTTTTAAAACTCTGAGTTCCTTCATTTGTTCATCAAACAAAACGATTTGAACATTTTTTTTCGCTTCACAAGTAAAATAGATCTGCACTTGAGCAGTACTTATCGGTTCTTCAAGACTATATAACACACAGTAATCTTCTTTAACGGGATTACCTTTACCGAGATAAGCAAGCAATTTTCGATAAGCTATAACTAAGACTAGAATTGCAAGGGAAACAAACAATACTGCAAGAGCAAGTCGAGTAAATGAAAAAGAAGGAGAAAAAAATAAAAAAATCATAGTTATAAGGATATCACACCTTTGATCAAGGCCGCCTGTTCGTATTTATAAATAATGGAATCAACATCCAACATAAGCTCTTTAACACTAACACTTATGTAATTACCATTCTTAGAGGGATGGAAAACAATATCTGAACTATCATTGAACAGACTAGTCACCTTCGCCAGTTTCTCGTCGTCTTTCGGAACAATGAATTTAAACAGATACACGTTAGGCCATTCTTGTAATTCTAACTGTTCCTTTAACTTTCCAAAGACATCCTCCATTCAGATTCCATTTTATTCAGCAAAGATAATCTTTTACCCTCCCTAAAAAGCACACTATCTTTGTTTTGGACATAAACAAGCAATTCATCAAAGTCTTTCACTCCATTTTGTTGCGCCATCACTAATTCATTGTACACTTCCATGGGGTCTGAAGGCGAAGAAACAATCGCTTCTATATCCAATTTATCAAAGGGGATCCAAAAAGCAGAATAGTCATAAGAAATCTGCACTAAAGACTCACCCAGAAAAGCCAGCTCATGGGGATTATTAGAATTAAGCAACCATGAATAACACGAATTAATTGCACTTTGATAGCTGTTAAAAACATTCAATGGTGCAGCATTCTCATACTCATAAGTGAAAACCGAAATTGGTTGTTCTGATTGACCTACTTGTTGCACTCCTAATACCTTCATTGCATCGGCATACTTTTGAAGGAGATCATATTGCTTCTTAAATAGTCTACTTAGCGGAACTTTAGACTTGAAATAGTTTTTTACTTCAAAAAGCCTGTCTTCGAGTAAGTATTCCGGTGAATCACCTTCAACGCCTCCAAGAATCTGATATGCCTCGGCCCTTTCCAAGATTACTCGTCCAGTCCCTTATTTTTCCTCATTCGAATGTTCAGGAATTCGACTAAAAGAGAATACACCATTGCAAAATAAATATATCCTTTAGGTAAATGCTGACCAAAAGCTTCCGCTACCAGGATCACACCAATCGTTACAAGGAATCCAAGTGCGATCATCTTAATTGTAGGTCGATTATTGATGAAATCAGAGATTGGTTTCGCAAATAGCATCATAACGATCATCGAAACGATCACAGCTGCATAAATAATAATTATTGGATTCTGTCCAGTCTCCTTTCCTAAACCATTCGTCATACCAATGGCAGTGATGATCGAATCAAAACTGAAGACAATATCGATCATGACAATTTGCGTGATCACAGCAGAAAGCTTGGTCGGACTTTTGGTCGATTCTTCATGCTTTCCACTTACAGAGCTATGCATTTCGATTGTGCTCTTATAGATCAAGAACAAACCTCCCAACAAGAGAACGAGACTCTGTAGCGAAAAATTCTCCAGCATTTCCCATTTTGAATCGGGAAACAATGGAGCATCCATATGCATCAACCAAGAGACAAAGGCCAATAGGACCAGACGAACCACAAGAGCCAATGTCAAACCAAGATTTCTTGCTTTACGCTGTTCGACAGAAGGTAGTTTATCCGTAACAATAGAGATAAATATGATATTGTCGATCCCGAGAACGATTTCAAGTAAAGACAGGATCAAAAAATACATTAACCCATCCCAAGTAAACAATAACTCAAAAAACTCCATGTGTCTTTATTTCATAAATTGAAAATACTCCTCTAAAATAGTATGATTGAGATCTGAAGGTGTAAAGATCTCTAACATTTTTGGTCGATCCGAATCATTGAACGAATAGAACCATTGCATCATTGATTCCAATTCGACAGCTCCCGAAACATACTTATAATCAATACCGAACGCTCCTGCGATCTCTTTGCCTTGAAAATTATGGGCAGCAACAAAGTAGCTTTCGTTCTGAGCGACACTTGATGGACCAGGGATGATATTGAAAATTCCCCCACCACCGTTGTTTACGACAACGATCCTAAGATTTTTCCCCAAGTATTTATTCCAAAAGGCATTGCTATCGTATAGAAACGAAACATCGCCTGTAATTAAAACATGAAGTCGATCAGGATCAATATATGCTGCACCTGCTGCAGTGCTTGAACTTCCATCGATTCCGGAAGCTCCTCTATTTGAATAATAAATTAACGCATTCACCGGATCGAATAGCTGGCAATATCGCACGACAGAACTATTTGCCATATGCAGCACTGCCCCATCCGGAATGTAATCCAGGATCAGCTCGAATACCTTCAGATCAGAAAATGGAATCTTTCCGAAAAATTCAGTTTCCTTATCCTTGATCAGGAGATCCTTTTGTTTCCATGCAGAACCGTAATTGGAAATACTTCTTCTGTAATCAATCCTGGAAACCGCAGTGAAAAATTCTGATTCATCACATTGAAAAGAATGAGTCAAGCTCATGTAGGTGTCCATAAAAGGAAATTCATGACCTATCTTCCAATGCATTTTCAGTCCGGATTCTCTCAAGAACTTCTTAATCCTTTTCGAAACAACCGCTCCGCCTATTGTGATCAATAATTCAGGCTTGAAGGAGTCAAGTTTTTTTTCGCTGATCGAATTCAAAACCCTATCAATGCAATGAACAAATCGTTTATCTGTCAGATTTGATGTGTTTTCCACCAAAACGACCACAGAACTATCATCTGCAAATTCAGCGATCAATTTATTTAATAACGGCTTCGGAGTTAACTGGCCACACAACAACATTTTCTTACCAAACTGAAGACCTTCTTTCACCAAAGCTAGCTCATCTGCTGAAAGATTAAATTGACCATTGATCATCTTCAGACCTCTAATTGCAGGTCTTTCAATTTCTGTAGTACCATAAAGAGGTTCATTGAATCCTACATTAATGTGCACTGGTCCTTTCCATGAATTCGTAGCATGCACCATTGCAGTAGACAATTCTCTCTGCTCTTCCCATACATTAGCACTTTCATTCTCTTGCAAATTACACGAATAACGCACATGTTTGCCAAAGATCGATGCTTGATTTATGGTTTGTCCATCTCCCTGATCCACCCATGCAGAAGGCCTATCAGCAGTAATCACTATTAAAGGAACTGAACGGTAATAAGCCTCTACAACTGCTGGATAATAATTTGCCGCGGCAGAACCAGAAGTACATACAACAACAACCGGACGTTGAGTTTGATCTGCGATTCCTAAACCAAAAAATCCTGCTGAACGTTCATCATGAATTGTAATACAAGACACTTCAGGATGTTCATCAAAACCAATTACAAGAGGTGCATTTCTCGAGCCTGGTGAGACCACAACATCCTTAACGCCATAGTTCACACATACTTCAACGACCAATTGAACGATCCTCTTATTACTGCTTCTCATTTTCATTCAACCGTTCAAAGATATTGAGTAAAGTTCGGCTTTTATGTTCAGTTTCCATCCATTCTTTTTCAGGATCCGAGTCTTTTGTAAACCCACCTCCTAGGAACAAGAAAGCATTATTATTGTTCAGTTTTGCACACCTTAGATTTACATATAAAGATACACCTTCATCGATTATACCGATGAACCCAGTATACAACTCTCTGTCATGAGGCTCAAGTGAGGCAAGAACCTGCATTGCTTTTGATCTAGGCAATCCACAAACTGCAGGAGTCGGGTGAAGATCAAGCGCAATGGCAAACGCATCTTCCTTTTCAGCTTCAAAAATGATGTCCGATCTCAAATGTTTTACAGGACCGGCAAGAACTTCGTAGGCCTCGGTCACCAATAATTTATCTGCATTATGATCTTCAAGTTTATCGAGAATAAATTCAGTCACGAACATTTGTTCTTGCCTTTCCTTTTCTGTCCAATCTTCTTGTGCATCCGCCCTTAATGTGCCGGCCAAAGAGATCACAAGCGTATGTTTTTCCTCATTGCGAATAAGCACTTCAGGTGTAGCTCCCAACCACTCGCCTAATCTGGGATCATTAAAATAATATACAAATGCCTCTGGATAAGCAGAACATAAGGCTCCAAAAATGGCCTCATGACTTTGTTTGATCTCCGATTTTTTCACCCGAGAGTACACTCCTTTTTGAAGCTTGTTGTCATTCAAGGTTTTGATAAGCTGCTCGGCATTACCAATATAATCCTCCTTAGAGATTACAAAAGGATCATTGCTGTTGGAATGATCACATAGTTCAGATTCACCTTCATTGAAAATCCAGATCTTGCTCTTATTGGCATTCGACAAGAAAAATCCATGCGAAAACACCCCATCCCATGGGACAAAAACTCCATTCAAAGCGACTAAAGCTTGTCCGGGTTTTCGATATTTGAGTATGCTCTTCTTCACTATTTTTTAATGACCATGATGGTCAATCTTCCGGTACAAACCAATTTACCGGTCTCTTCATCAAAAATATCAACCTGCCACAAATGGGTTCTTTTACCTGCATGAACAATCTTTCCAATAGCCTTCACCCAACCACTTTTTACACCATTTACGTGATTCGCATTCACCTCCACGCCAACCGGGAATTCATTTTCAAGATCAAGCAATAAAGTTGATCCCATTGAACCAATACTCTCGATCAAAGCTGCACTTGCGCCTCCATGTAGCAATCCCATCGGCTGATGAGTTCTATGATCAACCGGCATTCGGGACACAATGTAATCCTCACCGACCTCAACGCACTCGATACCTATTTGCTCCATCAATGTCCCCTTGTTGAAACGATTGATCTGTTCTAGTGAAATGGCTTTAAATTTCATAGTATAAAAATATAAATAATGGCTGATCTAAGTGAACAATACTTGCCTCATTGCACTCAGCATTTTGGATTTTTATAACTTCGCAACATGATCAAAGAAAATCAGGACCTCCAGCCATTCAATACCTTTGGAATCAGTGTTAAAGCGGACTTATTCAGTTCATTTGATTCGGTTGAGACTCTTGATCGACTGATTAAAAACTCAAATGGTTTACCTCTACTTATTCTCGGAGGTGGAAGCAATGTCCTTTTTACCAGGGATTATCATGGTCTGGTATTAAAAAATGAGATCAAAGGCTTCGACATCATTTCTGAGAACAATGACAGCGTGATCGTTCGAGCAGGAGCAGGGGAAATCTGGCACGAATTCGTTTTGAAGTGTATCGATAAGGGTTTTGGTGGCATAGAAAACCTAAGTTTAATACCAGGAAGTGTAGGTGCGAGTCCTATGCAGAACATTGGCGCCTATGGAGTTGAGATCAAGGATGTCTTTCATTCTCTGTCAGCATACCATTTAGCAACTGGAGAGATCCACACCTTTGACAAGTCACAATGTGAATTCGGATATCGAGAAAGTGTTTTCAAAAGGAAGCTTCAAGGAAAATATGTGATCATTGATGTTTCTTTTGAATTGTCAAAAAACCCAAAGATCAACAGCAGTTATGGAGCCATTGAGAATGAGCTCAAAGCTATTGGGATATCTTCACCATCAATAAAAGACATCAGCAATGCTGTGACCGCCATTAGATCTTCGAAATTACCAGATCCTAAAAAGATTGGAAACGCCGGTAGCTTTTTTAAAAATCCAGTGGTAGAGAAAGAGGTTGCCGATTCTATCCTGAAAGACTATCCAAATGCTCCTGTTTACCCCGCGGACAATGGCAAACGGAAATTAGCAGCAGGATGGCTGATCGAACAGGCTGGCTGGAAAGGAAAGACATTGGAGAATTATGGTGTACACAAACTTCAAGCGTTGGTTTTAGTCAACTACGGAGGTGCAACAGGTCAGGAAGTATTGGATCTTTCCACTTCGATCATTGCGGACATCAAAAGTAAGTTTGGGGTCGATCTGGAAAGGGAGGTCAACATTCTTTAAGATCCCTCCGATTGGAATCCAAAATCCACAATCCAAATT
>CALCCB010000020.1 GCA_937899625.1 uncultured Bacteroidota bacterium | reverse complement strand
GAGCGAAGAAGCCGATCTCAAAGAAAATGTATTCTATCCTTTCTTTCGGTTGGTCTGGAAGAGCGAAGCACTGGAATCGTTTCGAGCTGGTTTCATTGGTTCTGGCGGGATTAGCTACACCACTTGTATTCTCAGTTCACTCCATCGTATCATTTGACTTTGCTACCTCGGTTATTCCTGGATGGCATACAACGATCTTCCCTCCATACTTCGTTGCTGGAGCGGTATTCTCAGGATTTGCGATGGTACAGACACTTCTTTTGATCATGCGTAAAGCAATGAGCCTTGAAGCTTATATCCATACAAAGCACGTTGAATACATGAACATTGTAATCATGGTTACTGGTTCAATCGTTGGTACTGCTTATATCACTGAGCTATTTATTTCATGGTATTCAGGTGTTGAATATGAAGCCTATGCGTTTGTTAATCGTGCTACTGGACCATACTGGTGGGCTTATTGGTCAATGATGACTTGTAACGTTATCTCTCCTCAGCTAATGTGGTTCAGACCATTGAGAAGAAGTTTGTTGTTCACATTTATCATTTCGATTGTGGTAAACATCGGTATGTGGTTTGAGCGTTACGTAATTATCGTTACGTCTCTGCACAGAGATTACCTACCATCATCATGGAGTATGCATTACCCTAGCCATATTGATATTGGAGTATATGTTGGAACGATCGGATTGTTCTTCGTATTCTTCTTGTTGTTTGCTCGTTTCTTCCCTGTATTGGCATTGAACGAAGTAAAAACGATTTTGAAATCTTCAGGTGAGTCTTACAAGAATGCTCCTGATCACGGTCACGCAGAAAGTCATTAATACCAAATAACTAAAGGAAATGGCAGATAAAGTAATATATGCAATGTACGACGACGACGATGTGCTAAAGGATGGCGCAAAGAAGTTGGTGTCTAAAGGTGTAAAGATCTCTGAAGTATTCTCACCGTTCCCAATTCACGGAATTGATCCGATCATTGGGATAAAGAATACACGTTTGGGTATTATGGCGTTCATTTATGGATTGACAGGTTTGACGTTGGCAACAATTGGAATGAGATATTTCATGGTTGTTGACTGGCCAATGAACATTGGTGGTAAACCCAACTTCACATATTTGCAGAATATCCTTGCATTTATTCCGATCACTTTCGAATTCACAGTTCTTTGTGCTGCGCACGGAATGGCGATCACTTATTTATTAAGAAATAAAACACTTCCTGGTATGCCGGCTCAAAACCCGGATCCAAGAACGACAGATGATAAGTTCGTTATGGAAATTCGACTTTCAGAGAATAGCAAGTACAGTGCAGAAGAACTGGAAGCTATGCTGAAGGAAACAGGAATGATTGAGTTGGACCAAAAAGAAATTAAATAATTTGCCGAGGTAGAAATACCATCTGACAATTTAAACAGAATAGACGATGAAGATCGAATTTAAGGCAATAGCAAGTGTAGCAGTGGTAGCATTATCAGCTTTGATGATGGGATCATGTACAGCAGATGCAGATAGCTCAGGTTTGGAATACATGCCGGATATGTATCGTTCTCCTGCTATCGAACCGTATGTTGATTATGGTGAGATCAGAGGAAGAGAGAACATGGATGTTAAAATGAAAATGTCAGCAATGACTCCTCCAGCAGGGACAGTTCCATTTTATGGTACTGATTCAGCTACGGTTTCATTAATGTTGCCATACTTCAGAAAGGCAAATGTAGCTTTCAGAGAAACCCATGGAATGTACGAAGCAGATCTGACATCTATGGATGAGTATACATTGGCAGTAAACGATATGAACCCGCTTAAATTGACAGCTGATAACGCTGAAGGGATGTTTAAGACAGGTAAGGATTTATATACTGCGATGTGTCAGCATTGTCATGGTGAAAAAGGTGATGGAAATGGACCAATGGTAGCAAGTGGTGCATATGCTGGAGTACCTAATTATGCAGACAGATCGACATTATCAGATGGTCAGATGTTCTATTCTATCTATTATGGTAAAGGAGCAATGGGATCACATGCTTCTCTACTGAACAAGAAAGAGATCTGGACATTGGTTCATTATGTGAGAAAGTTCCAGAACGCAGATTATGGAAAGTTTGATACAAATGGTCTTGTGATGGCTGCTGCCGTTGCAATGGGAGCAGATACAACTACAGCTGTTAAATAATAACGAGAATAACTACTTACGATGGAATTCACGATAACTAACAAAGCGAAAACACTAACAGTTGCACTTATGGGTGCAGGATTATTGTTCACCGTGATCGGAGTGATCATGGGAATGAATGATCATCATTTCGCAACCAGATTATTGGCAAATGGTTTGATCAATAGCTTCTTCTTTTTTGCTATTGGTTTAGGAGCATTATTCTTCTTAGCACTTGCTTATGCAACTGAAACTGGATGGTATGCTTCCGTTAAAAGAATTATTGAAGCTGTAGCAGGATTCTTGCCATATGGAATTGGACTGATGATGATCACATTGTTGACAATTACGTTTATGGATGGAGCTCACATTTATTCATGGATGGACCCAGCAGCGACAGATCCGTCATCTCATCATTATGATGCAATCATCGATGGAAAATCTGCTTATTTGAATAAAACGTTTTTCTGGATTAGAACAGTGGTATACATGGCTGTTTATTTCATCTTCTGGAGAGGATTCAGAATGAGATCTTTGGAAGAAGATAGAATTGGTGGAACAGATTTACACTTCAAGAATTACAAGAAGGGAGCTACTTTCCTTGTATTCTTTGCAGTATTTAGCTCTACTTCATCTTGGGATTGGTTAATGTCAATCGATGTTCACTGGTTCTCTACATTGTTTGGGTGGTACACGTTCTCTGGAATGTGGGTATCGGCAATGGTTGTTATGGTAATGACTACTCTTTATCTGAAGAAGTTAGGTTACCTTCCTAAAGTGAATGATAGTCACATTCATGACCTTGGAAAATGGACATTTGCTATCTCGTTCCTTTGGTCTTATTTGTGGTTCTCACAGTTCATGTTGATCTGGTATTCGAATATTGGAGAAGAGGTTGCTTACTATGTAATGAGAATTGAAAACTTCAAGTTCCTTTATTTCTTCATGTTCCTTATCAATTTTGCTTTCCCGATGTTGATACTTATGTCGAGAGATGCGAAGAGAAATGCCGGAATTTTAACATTTGTAGGAGTTGTGATCTTGATTGGTCACTGGTTGGATGTGTATATCATGATTTCAGCGGGATCTATGGGAGCAGGAGCTCAGATTGGTCTGCTTGAAGTAGGTATGGCATTATTAGTTGCTGGATTCTTCATAAGAATGGTGTTGATTAACCTGACCAAGGCGCCGTTAACACTGGTGAATCACCCGTTCCTTGATGAAAGTGTTCATCACGAAATTTAATAAAAAGTAAAGTGTTACTGGAAAATAGAAAAAGATGGGAAGTAAGTTAATCTTTTTGTTAGTAGTAGTTCTGGGAGTTGTAGCATTGGCACAATTGGTGCGTGTGTACGAACTTTCTTCTAAACTAAGAAATCGTGGTGAGCACGAGATAAGCACTCGTGATAACAATTTGAATGCACGATTGATGTTGATCTTTATGATCTTATCCTATGCTGGATTTATCTATTTGGTGTTGAAATATGGTTGGACAGGTAGAGGAGATGCAGCATCTGAGCATGGACGTGATCTTGACTGGTTGTTTAACCTGAATATGATAATTATTACTGCTGTTTTCTTCTTAACGAATACCTTGTTGTTTGTGTTTTCATATAAATATGTGAAGAAGCCCGGAGTAAAGGCCTTTTATTACCCTCACAACAATAAGTTAGAGATGTTATGGACTGTTGTTCCGGCAGCTGTACTCGCTATTATTATCATTCTTGGACTAAAAAGTTGGAACGAAGCAACAGCTGAGTCATCAGATGATGCTATTAGAGTTGAGCTTTTCTCTAAGCAATTTGACTGGACAGCTCGTTATTCCGGAACAGATAACAAACTGGGGCGTTTCGATTATAAATTGACTTTGGATAACAATGAATTGGCTTTGATGACGAAAGAGACAATCGATAGCGCAATCAATGCAATGGAAAACGGTCCAACTGGAATTAAAGCTATAGAATCTAAATTGAACGATAATAATATCATGCTGGTTCCTGAAGATCGCGAGAAGATGGAGGCAGATCTTTCAAGAAAGGAGAGATTGATTCGCTTGTTGTGTCAGATGCGTGAGCGTCATGACAAGACGATCGATGCGATGGCATGGGATGATATCATTCAAAAGGACACTCTTTACTTATGTGTAAACAAGAATTACGAGTTTAACTTCCGCTCTAAGGATGTTATTCACTCGGCTTTTTTCCCTCATTTCCGGGCACAGATGAATACAGTTCCGGGTATGACAACTCGTTTTAAGTTTAAGCCTGAGATCACTACAAAAGACATGAGAGTGAAAATGAACAACGAAAAGTTCAACTATGTTCTTATGTGTAATAAGATTTGTGGAGGTGCACACTACAAGATGAAAATGATGGTCGTTGTACTTCCTGAAAGTGAATACAAAGCATGGATGGAGAGCAAGAAAAAGAGTACGTTCAAAGATCAGTACTTTGCTTCTGTGGCTGCTCCTGTAATGGAAGTTGCAGCACCTGCGGACACATTGGTAGTTGCTCAGTAATAGTATAATAAAAATTAAATTCGAAATAAAATGGCGGCAGTAGCGCACGAGGCACACGGACACGAAGCACATGGACACCACGATGACCATGGGCACCACGAAGAAAGTTTCGTATCGAAGTATATCTTCAGCCAGGATCACAAAATGATCGGTAAACAGTTCTTAATGACAGCTGTTTTTATGGGGATTGTTGCAATGATTCTTTCTATTCTATTCCGTATCCAATTAGCTTGGCCGGGTGAAAGTTCAGATGTACTGACTTTTTTCCTTGGTGAAACATGGGCACCAGGTGGTGTGCTGAAAGAAGATATGTACCTTGGATTGGTTACGATCCACGGAACGATCATGGTATTCTTTCTATTGACAGGTGGATTATCAGGAACTTTTTCGAACATTTTGATTCCATTGCAACTAGGTGCACGAGACATGGCGAGTGGATTTTTGAACATGTTATCTTACTGGTTCTTCTTCCTTTCTTCAATCTTGATGCTTTCTTCTTTGTTTGTTGAATCAGGTCCTGCGATGGCGGGTTGGACAGTTTATCCTCCTTTATCAGCGTTGCCTCAGGCAGTTTCTGGATCAGGATTAGGGATGACTTTATGGTTGTTCTCTATGGCAATCTTTATTGCTTCCTCTTTAATCGGTTCATTGAACTACATCGTAACTGTTCTTAATCTTAGAACAAAAGGAATGAGTATGACAAGAATGCCATTGACAATTTGGGCGTTCTTCGTAACAGCGATCCTAGGGGTTCTTTCATTCCCAGTCCTTCTTTCTGCAGCGTTGTTGTTGATCATGGACCGTTTGGCAGGAACATCTTTCTACCTTTCTGACATAATTGTAGGAGGTGAAATGTTAACCAACCACGGAGGTTCTCCTATCTTATTCCAGCACTTGTTCTGGTTCTTGGGTCACCCAGAAGTGTACATCGTACTACTTCCTGCATTAGGGTTGTCTTCAGAGATTATTTCTACAAACTCAAGGAAGCCTATCTTTGGTTATCGCGCGATGATCGGTTCGATCCTGGCAATTGGGTTCTTATCATTTATTGTATGGGGTCACCATATGTTCATTACAGGTATGAATCCATTCTTGGGATCAGTATTCGTATTTACCACTTTATTGATTGCGATTCCTTCTGCGGTAAAAGTATTTAACTATTTGACTACCATCTGGAGAGGAACGTTGGTCCTAACGCCAGCAATGTTGTTTGCACTCGGATTGGTATCGACGTTTATTACAGGTGGTGTGACAGGTATTATCCTTGCTGACTCTGCATTGGATATTGCTGTTCATGATACGTACTTTGTTGTGGCTCACTTCCATATTGTTATGGGTATGTCTGCTGTATTTGGAATGTTCGGTGGTGTATACCACTGGTTCCCTAAGATGTACGGGAAAATGATGAACACAAGATTGGGTTATGCACACTTCTGGATCACAATAGTGGGTGCTTACGGTGTATTCTTCCCAATGCACTTCGTGGGAATTGCAGGAGCTCCAAGACGTTATTATGATTATACAGTTTACAATGATTTCGATTCGAATGCATTGGAAATGATGATGGACTTGAATCAGATCGTAACGGTCTTCGCGATTATAGCAGCTCTTGGACAGATCTTGTTCTTGTTCAACTTCTTCTATAGTATTTTCAGAGGTCCTAAAGCGCCTCAGAACCCTTGGAATTCAAATACGCTTGAGTGGACTACTCCAGTTGAGCATGTGCATGGTAACTGGCCAGGAGAACTTCCAACGGTTCACAGATGGCCTTACGACTATTCTAAACCTGGTGCTGAAGAGGATTTTATTCCTCAGACAGTTCCTTTGGCTGATGGAGAAGAAGAGCATTAAAAATTAAGATATTTATCAGAAGCCTTCTATCGCAAGATGGAAGGCTTTTGTATTTTTGTAAAAACACCTAAACGTGGAAGATACTTTCGATTATAGAGAAGAAGCAAGCAATCACTCCGATCAGGAATACGATAAGGTTCTTCGTCCACGTAAATTAGACGATTTTGTAGGTCAACCAAGCGTGGTAGATAATTTGGAGGTTTTCATACAAGCAGCAAAGCTTAGAAATGAGCCTCTTGATCACGTTCTTTTGCATGGCCCTCCGGGATTAGGTAAGACTACGTTGGCAAATATTATTGCGAATGAGCTTGGTGTAGGGTTCAAAATAACCAGTGGACCTGTTCTGGACAAAGCTGGGGATCTTGCTGGGTTACTTACAAATCTTGGCGAAGGTGATGTTCTTTTTATTGATGAGATCCATCGTTTGAGTCCGGTTATAGAAGAGTACCTCTATTCCGCCATGGAAGATTATAGTATTGATATCATGATCGATACTGGCCCAAATGCGCGCACCGTTCAAATAGCTCTAAATCCATTCACTCTGATTGGAGCAACAACTAGATCGGGTTTACTAACCTCACCTTTAAGAGCACGTTTCGGTATTAATTCCAGATTGGAATATTATAACTCCGAGACACTTACTGCAATTGTTGAACGATCATCGGATTTGCTTAAAATTCCAATCGAAAATGAAGCGGCATACAAAATAGCGAGCAGAAGCCGCGGAACACCGCGTATAGCGAATGCTTTGCTCCGAAGAGTCAGAGATTTTGCTCAGATCAAAGGAAAAGGAATTATTGATCCTGAGATTACGGAGTTTGCATTGAAGGCATTGAATGTCGATGAGAATGGATTGGACGAAATGGACATTAGGATCTTAAAAGTTCTTATAGAAAAATTCAATGGAGGTCCAGTGGGGATTTCAACGATTGCCACAGCGATTGGAGAAAATGCAGGGACACTCGAGGAGGTTTACGAACCTTTCTTGATCCAGGAAGGATTTCTGATGCGAACGAACCGAGGAAGAAGAGCGACAGAAAAAGCATTCAGACATTTGGGTAAAGACCAGGGGTGGATCCAGGGAGGATTATTTTGAAATGATAACCAACAACTATAAAGAAATGATAAAGGCCAAGGCATATGAACTTGGTTTTTTTCATTTTGGAGTATCAAATGCTGAGTTCTTGGAGGATGAAGCGCCCAGGCTTGAAGAATGGTTAAATCGAAATTATCAGGGTAAAATGGCCTACATGGCCAATCATTTTGACAAAAGACTCGATCCAAGAAAGTTGGTAGACGGTGCCAAAACAGTCATTTCCTTATTATTGAATTATTATCCTGAAAAAGAAATCCAAGGAGAGGTCAAGATCTCGAAATACGCATACGGAGAAGATTATCACTATGTGATCAAGGACAAGCTGTTCGAATTGATGCAGTACATAAGAGATGAGATCGGTGATGTGAATGGTCGAGTGTTTGTCGATTCTGCTCCGGTCATGGATAAAGTTTGGGCACAAAGAGCTGGTTTGGGTTGGGTTGGAAAGAATTCAAACCTGATTCATCCGAAACACGGATCATTTTTCTTTATAGCAGAATTGATCATTGACCTCGAATTGAGTCCTGACGGCCCTATTAAAGATTATTGCGGGACATGTACAAAATGTATCGATGAATGTCCGACAGGTGCCATAGTTGAACCATATGTAGTAGATGGGTCGAAATGCATTTCCTATCTAACAATCGAGTTGAAGGATCAGCTTATGCCGGATGAATTTAAAGGGAACCTGGACAACTGGGCTTTTGGATGTGACGTTTGTCAGGATGTTTGCCCTTGGAATAGGTTTTCGAAAGCGAATTCAGAAAAGAGATTCGAACCCAAAATGGAAATGCTGGAGTTGGGAGTCAAGGATTGGCAAGAACTCACTGAAGAAACCTTCAATGCGTTATTGAAAAATAGTCCGATCAAAAGAACTTCTCTTGAAGGGATGAAAAGGAACGTTCGATTTTTAACGAAATAATTTTATTCCCATTTCGACATACTTTTCGTCAGTCAGGAATTTTCGTAACTTGGAGTTTATAATACCTAACAATATGCTACCAGATCAATCAGTTGACACTCCCGTGTCATTGAGTATGGCACCATTTGCCGGTCCATGGACAAAATGGGAAGCGGCGCATCTACTCAAAAGAACCATGTTTGGCCCGACTAATCAGCAGATTCTTGATGCAGTTGCTGCAGGAATGAATGCCACAGTTGCGAATGTCTTGCAGATTCCTGCTATCGATCAACCTCTAGCTTTTGATGCAGCTGAAACAATTGTCCCGTTTGGATCGACATGGGTGAATGCTGTTTATCCATCCAATGCGGCTCAGGCACAATCTGTTGAAACGGCACGACAATTATCGCTTGGTGCCTGGATCATGAAGCGTTTGAATACCGAACCTCTTTCTATAGCAGAAAAACTTTGTTTTTTCTGGGTGAATCACTTCGGTGTGACTGCCATTCAGGATTCAAGAGGGACTTATAATTACCATATGCTTTTAAGACAGCATGCACTTGGGAATTTCAAGCAAATGATCAAGGATGTAACGATCGATCCGGCAATGCTCTTGTTTTTGAATGGTGCCACAAATACGTTATATAGCCCAAATGAAAATTACGCACGTGAATTACTTGAGTTGTTTACGATTGGTAAGGGACCTCAGATTGGACCAGGAGATTATTCCCATTATACGGAAGAAGATGTAGCAGCTGGAGCGAAGATACTGACTGGCTATATTGTTGAAGGACTAAGAAGTGCAACATTGACTTCGCCACAGTCAACTTTTTTCCCAATCCTTCACGATACAACTACCAAACAATTATCTTATCATTTCGGAAATGCTACAGTAGCAAATAATGGGGCTCTGGAATATTCGGATTATATCGATATAATATTCCAACAAGATCAAGTTGCTACTCATATTTGTACGAAGCTATACAGGTATTTTGTGAACTATGACCTTACTGCTGATGTAGAGGCAAATGTTATCCCGATTATGGTTCAGACCATGATCAGCAATAACTATGAGATTCTACCTGTGTTGGATGAATTATTCAAAAGCGAGCATTTTTACGACATATCATTAAAAGGAGCGGTGATCAGGAATCCACTTGAAGCTATTTTTGGAGCATTTAACCCCGCTGAATCCGTGCCGAATTATGATCTGACGACCAATTCAAATTTGTACCTACTGATCTATGGATTCGCTCAGGGTCAAGGTTTGGATTATGCAACACCTCCGAGTGTGGCAGGATGGACAGCGTATTACCTGGCGCCGAATTTCACCAAGCTTTGGTTGAGTTCGTCGTACATTAAAAACAGATTTGATTTCGCTACGTTAGTAACGATCTTTACAGGTATACCGTCGGGAGGCAATAATTTTAAAGTGAATGCTTTAACTCTTGTTGATGGATTGTCAATTCCTTCTGATGCACCAACTGTGATCGATGATCTTTGTGATGTGTATTGTCCTAAACCAATATCAGCTGCTCAAAAACTGGTATTGAAAAATATTCTAACGAATGGTCTGCCTGATTTTGAGTGGACGATCCAGTATAACGACTATATCGCAAATCCAGGGAACACTACTTTTTCTGATCCGGTTAGACTACGTATAGAGCTTGTCATCAACAGGATCTTTAAAATGCCTGAATTCCACACTATTTGATCATCCTTAAGCAATGAATTATGAAAAGAAGAAGTTTTGTAAAGAACGTTTCGCTTGCCTCTGCGGCAGCACCATTCGTGTTGAAGGATATCAATTTTCAGCCGATCGCTAAAAAGTTGTTTAACTATTCCAAGATGGCGGAGGGTCGCGTATTAGTGATCATTCGTTTGAATGGAGGTAATGATGGTCTGAATACGGTGATTCCAGTAGATCAATATGCGAATCTGGTTGTCCAGAGATCCAACATTGTTATTCCTGAGACAAGTATTTTGCCGATTACCGCAGAGGTAGGATTTCATCCTGTCATGACCGGAATGAGGAACATGTTTAACGATGGAAAATTGTCGATCATTCAAAATGTGGGCTATCCTGAACAGAACAGATCACATTTCAGATCAATGGATATCTGGACAAGTGGATCAATGGATATCAGTGAAACCAGAGGATGGCTGGGAAGAGATTTTGATAACCATTATCCGAATTATCCCAACGATTATCCAAATGCAACTTATCCTGATCCTTTTGCAATTAGCATGGGCTTTGAGGTTTCTGCTACTTGTCAGGGTCTGATGGGGAACTTTAGTCACGCGATAACCGATCCTTTTGCTTCCTTCAATCTTGCGAATGGAAATGCGGTGAACGACGGGACCTATTTCGGATCACATATGGAGTATATCCAAACCCTTATCGATCAGACAAATCAATATGGAGATCAGATAAACGCAGCGGCAAATGCAGGGAATACTCTTTCGACTTTGTATGACGATAATAATCCTATTGCTGTTCAGTTGCGCTATGTTGCTCAAATGATCTCAGGAGGACTTCAGTCAAAAGTGTACATTCTGAATATCAATGGTTTCGATACACATGACGCGCAGGTGCTGATGACTGATCCTACTTTGGGTACACATGCTGATCTTTTGAAGACCCTATCAGATGCTGTTGAGGCTTTCCAGGATGATCTTAATCTTCTAGGTCTGGAGCAAAAAGTAGCAGGTATGACCTTCTCTGAATTTGGAAGACAGATCGCTTCGAATGCATCCTATGGCACGGACCACGGAGATGCCGCTCCGATGTTTTTGTTTGGAGCATGCATCAACAGCGGTATTATTGGACCAAATCCTACCGTGACAGATCAACTGGTGAATCAGGCTGGAAATGAAATGATGATCGATTTCCGAGATGTTTATGCTTCCATCTTAAAGGATTGGTTCCAGGTTGATCCGGTTGAGATCCAGCCGTTATTCGAACATACAATTAGTTACGTGGATGTACTTGGAGCATGTAATGTGGGATTGGATGAAGAACAAAAAGATGAAAGTAATCTTCTGGTCTATCCTAACCCTGCAAGATCTTCTGCAACCTTAAAATTAGATTGTAAGGATGAATGGGTAAAAGCGGAAATATGTGACCTTCAAGGGAGATCCGTTGGAGTTGTTTGTGACCGCCAGTTAACTCCGGGCACTCATAGCATTCCTATGGATATTTCGCACCTTTCTCAAGGGCATTATGTGATCAAGGTTTATAAGTACTCTGGTATTGCCTCGATCAAGTTCCAGAAATTAAAATAACACCAAAAGAAAAGGGCTGCAAATTGCAGCCCTTTCGTTATCTATTGATTTTGAGAATTACATCCCCATCATTTGTAAATCTTCCATTGACATTTCAGTATATCCTTCAGGAATATCCATTGAGAAGAGACTTGATCCTTTCTTTTTGTCCAGCTTCTTGTCCAATTCTGTAACTGTCATTGTCATTACAAGCCCACCATTATTGATTTCGAACTGCATTGGGAACCCTGGTACCTCTTCACTTAAATAGTTCTGACCTTTCTTTGAAACCTCAATATCATCTGTATACCAGAAAATTGATTCTGCACCATCTTCTGAAACGAGTGTCGCTTTTTTACAAGTGTATCCAACGATCTCCTTCGTCTCATCTGACAGGGTTACTTCGTACTTCGGTTGCTCTGCCTCTTCTTTTTGAACCTCTAGTTCTTCCATAGTTGAACGAACAGCATTGTTTCCCATCATTCCGCCCATTAACATTAAAACATTTCCGTCGGCTTCATTCGTGATCGTAGTGATCGTCATCATTGTACCCATTTTCATTTCTGAACGAGTTGCCTTTTCCTTGAAATACAGATCCATTGTAGATCCCTGAAGCATAGCGATCGCCATTTGCATTTCTGGGTCATCAGTTGAGGCTTCAATTGAATACGTAATATGACCTTCAGTCATTTGAGCAAATCCAGTCAAGACTGCGATGAAAGAAAATGCCAGTGTAAAAAAGATATTTTTCATTTCTAAATGTATTTAGCGCAATTTATGTCAAAAAAAGGACCAAAACTTCGAATAATGAGAAATGGTCGTAAAATTATTTCTCCGAGGTAATTTGATGCTGAATGGTTAGCTACCGAAGATCAGTCGGACAATGTCATTTCCATTCGCATAGAGGATCAATCCTAAAAGAAGGATAATTCCAACATACTGAGCATATTCCAAAACCTTCTGAGGAGCTTCCTTCCCTGTGATCATTTCATACAATAGAAATACAACATGTCCACCATCCAATGCCGGAATAGGAAGTATATTCATGAATGCTAGAACGATCGAAATAAATGCCGTCGTCATCCAGAAGATCTGCCAGTCCCAAACGGGTGGGAACATATTACCAATCGTTGCAAAGCCTCCAATCGAACTTGCCCCTTTCTTCGTGAAGAGAAACTTCAATTGGCCTACATAATCGCTCAGTGTTGTCAGACCTCTGTCGATTCCCTTTCCAACGCTTTCACCAAATCCGTAGTACACATGTTTGATCTTGTCTTTGTCTGTGAACTTTGCTTTTTTCGGAGCAAATCCAATTGTACCATTTTCTTCCACTTTAGAAGTAAGGTAAACAAGACTGTCTTCACGAAGTACCACGATCTCTGCATTCTTTTTCTTTGACAGATACAACTGACGCTGAATATCATCGAAGAAAGTAACCGGTTGACCATTGATCTCTTTGATCACATCGCCTTTCATCAATCCTGCCTTTTCAGCCGGAGTTTCTGCCATTACGGAATCCACTTCAACCATGTTAACACGAAGGCTTACCGCAGGAAAAGCACCAGCCTGGAATAATTCGTAATCTACGTCTTCCGGAAGATTGATCACTTCTTTTTGTCCATCGGAATGAACGACATCCAACTTTCTCACTCCACGAAGCAGCAAGCCATTGTTGATGTCATTGACATGAGTAACTTCTTCTCCGTTAATTTTGAGAATATTATCTCCCGAGACAAGATTGTATTTCCCCAAATAGGGATGGATCGATAATCCACTGGTTAGATCTTTGGTGTAGATCTTTTCCTCCCCATAAGCAAACATTACCATGATGTAGATGAACAGACCCAGTAATAAGTTTACCGTAACTCCTCCTACCATAATGATCAGACGTTGCCATGCCGGCTTCGATCTGAATTCCCATGGTTGAGCAGGTTGTTTCAATTGTTCCGTATCCATGGATTCATCCACCATTCCGGCAATTTTCACATACCCACCTAGTGGAATCCAACCTAATCCCCATTCAGTATCTCCAATTTTCTTTTTGAAAACGGAAAACCAGGGATTAAAGAACAAATAGAATTTTTCTACTCTGGTTTTAAATAGGCGAGCTGGAATAAAATGCCCTAATTCGTGTAAGGTTACCAGGATCGATAACGATAAGATCAATTGGGCTGCTTTAATAAGAATTTCCATTCAATTTTAAGATTTGGAGTGTAAAGATAGGTTTTTACTCGGTCCCTTTTTGAGGTTCGTAATAGCCATTGACCGTAAAATATTCGATCATCGCTTCTTTGAGTAAATATTGCTGTTCCTGATGAGACAAAGGAGGTAACTTTTTCTCAAGTTTGAAGTGTGGCCAGTTGTCTTCGTCATTCCCCTCGTATGTATAATAACCGTAAGGTTCAAGAAGTGTACAGATAGCAATGTGCAACAACTCCGTTTTCTCCTGTTTGGTAAAGGCTTTGTAACCATGACCAAGCTCATTCACCCCGATCAGGAAAAGGATGGCTTGCATATCCATACCTTCCCCGAATTTTGCTTCCAGGTGGTCCTTGACTTTTTGAAACTCGATCTCTACGGTGTAATCCATTCGTGCAAAAATAGAAAGTTAATGGGCAGTGCAAATCTGTTCTCTGAATGTTTGTTCATTTTTCTTTAAGAATTAACATAGTTTATGAACATAACAACGAGCCATTCGTTTTCTTTATATTCGTAAAAAATTGACTATGAAAAAATCGATCGTATATCTGGGAATTTTATCTGTTGCTTTGATCTTTACTTCATGTGGAGGAGATGAGGCCAAAACGGAAGAAGCGGCTCAACAGCAAGCATGCTTTTATAAGTATAATTCGGGATCCACAGTTCTGGAATGGACAGCATTTAAATTTACTGAAAAAGCTCCTGTAAAAGGAACTTTTAATGAGATTACCTATGAAGGGAAAGAATCTTCAGATGACCTGGAAGACCTTGTGAAGTCGATGTCTTTCTCCATCCAAACTGCTTCTGTTGAGACACAGAATGAAGAAAGAAATGGAAAGATCGCAAAGTTGTTTTTCGAAACGATCGGCACTCCAGTGATCAAAGCGAAGGTGTTGAAACTTGAAAACGGAAAGGCTACCTTGGAGATCATGATGAATGAACTTTTAAAAGAAGTAACAGGGGAATATAAGCTGGATGACAATAAATTTTCCTTTACCGGGACAATTGACGTAGCAAACTGGAACGGAATGAAAGGTATTGAGACCTTGAATGCTGCTTGTAAGGACCTTCATACAGGAGCAGACGGAAAATCAAAATTGTGGTCAGAGGTTGATCTTTCATTCACAACGGAGTTTAGCTCTGATTGCGAATAAGGCTAACAATCTGTCGTTAAGAAATAGAAAGCTCAGTCGAAAGGCTGGGCTTTTTTTGTGCTAATTTGGCAACATGAATTTTCTGGACGTTTTACTGATCGTACCGCTTATCTATGCTGGATATAAAGGGTTCAAACATGGATTGATCATAGAAGTATTTACGTTAATGGCGTTGTTCCTGGGTCTTTATGCCGGAATCAATTTCTCGGATTTCGTTGCCGGAAAATTAAAGGATGTCTTTGGATGGGATAGCCCATATGCGCCAACCATCTGTTTCACGGTAATTTTCCTGGGAATAGGAGCTATGGTTTATTTCGCAGGTGTGATGATCCAGAGAATGGTGCGTGTGGTTAATCTGTCGCCGATCGATAAGTTTTTTGGTGTTTTCTTCGGTGTGTTGAAGATGACATATATTTTGAGCGTTATTCTGGTCCTGATCGAATCATATGATGAAAAAGGGGATTTCTTTCCGGAGGAGAAGAAAGATGGTTCCCTCTTGTATCACCCGGTGAAGAATTTATCTACCTATACTGTTCCGGGAATGGATAACAGTACCATTTTTATAAAAAATGCGTTCAAAGAGGAGTCTGATAGCACAGGATTAAGTGTGGACCAGGTTCTCAGGGCGAAAGAAGTAGCCGATAGTTTGGGAATTGATGCCAATGATGCTGTTGAGATCAAAAGAGTTTACGATGAGCATGTGGAGAAAAAGTAGCCTTTTATTGATCCTCATTCTGATATCAGGGATTGCATCTTCACAACCTGATCACTTTGGTATTTTTGATATCGGAAGGAAAAAGAGAGAGATCAACATCGTAAAAACCGGACCTTATTTTGGATTGGAAAGGGGCAAATACACCAATTTTGAATTTGGTGTTGAACGGCAGTGGAAAAAGATCAAGCTCCGAGAGGCCGAAACTCATGCAGCGCATATGGGTTTCAATTATAACTTTCGCTATAATGTCCTGGGCTATGATCTGGGTTATTGGTTTCGTCCGGGAAGAGTTAGCTTGACCTTTGGAGCCAACCTTAGCTTTCTTACCGATTTTGATGAGAATAAATTTGGTTTTACTCCAACCATTGGTTACAAGATCTGGCGATTACATTTACAAACAGGTTATAAATTTCTTACTTCGGCCGACTTCTTCGATGAACACAATACCTTCTTCATTTCATTGAGATTGGGTTGGGTAACGGATCGAGACATCAAATTACCAAAGTGAACCTTGTAGTCCGATACCATTATCAAAAGGCTCGAGTACTTCTTTTACATTCGGTTGTTTTCCTCCAATAATTCTTCTGCTGATCTCATGAGCTTTCATCGCTTTCGATGGGATTCCTTTTTCAAGAGCATGAACATCCATAGTACCGGAAAGCCAGTCACCGATTAGCTCATTCGGTAAAATAGAAGGCATGCGGTGCTTTGTGTTGTGGATTTCGGCCATGAGCTCATTCGCCTCGCAGGTCAGAATTGAAAAAGTCCGAACAATTTTACCTGTCGACTGGTCAAGCCAGCCATCGAAAATACCAGCCATATGAAAGACCTCACCTTCAGAAGGGGCAATGAAATACGGGATCTTTTCTTTTCCAATTGTTTTC